>NZ_JAYGHZ010000342.1:0-6283 GCF_034931285.1 Synechococcus sp. BA-120 BA3 | reverse complement strand
GCCAGCCGCCTCGGCTCCAGCAGCAGCAGGCGGCCCTCGTCGCCGAAGCTCTCCAGCAGGGTGAGGGGAACCCGGGTGGTCTTGCCGGCGCCGGGTTCGGCCTGGAGCAGCAGGGTGGCCCCGGGCCCGAGGGCGGCGGTGATGGCCGCCAGGCGGCCGTCGATGGGCAGGGGCGTGTTCAGCGCACGTGGCGGAGGCCATCCACCGGGTGGTAGGCCTCTCCGGTGGTTTCCTCGTAGACGATGGCGGGCAGGCCGGTCTCGAACATGGTCTGGAGGGCTTCCTTCAGGTAGGGGTTCCAGCCGCCGGTGGTCACCTTGCCGTGGCGCACGGTCCAGTCCCAGGTGCCCTGAAGGTCGCGGGGGATGCGCCCCTCCCGGTCACGGCGGGCCACCAGATCCTGGGATTCGACGATGCCGACCAGGATCGGATCCTTGCCGTAGGACGGCGTCAGGCTGAGCTCAAGCCGGATGGGGTCGTCCTTCACCATCTTGAGCCGAAACCGTGGCGGCAGCTTCAGTGCTCCGAGCACGGCCGCGACGATTCGCGTTCTCTGATCCACCATCGATCTCCGCCAGTTGGCGCATTCACCTCAGGGAGCCTATTCAGCGGCCGGCCGGCCGCGCTCAGTTCGGATCGGCGGGGAAGGCGGGCTGCTCGTTGTCACCGCTGAAACGCACGGTCAGCAGGTCCTCCTGGGTCAGCTGGCCGTCGGCGTCCAGCAGCTCCGGGTGGATGGTGAGACGGCCGGTGCGATCACCGGCGGGGCCGCCCGGGTCGGTGGCGGCGGCTCCGGCGTCGCCAGGGCGGGGAATGGCGCGGAAGCCCTGCCCCATGACCCGGAACGCCTGCCACAGCAGAAGGATGAAACAGGCCCCGTAGACGATCGGGAAGATCTGCGAGAGGAGGGAGGTCATGGCGCGATGGGAACCCCGCAGTCCGCGGACTCTCCCCCATCATCACCCGTCCGACGGAGCGGTGGTGGTGGCCAGCATCCAGGCCCAGAGGGAGGTGCAGGCGGCTCCGAAGGCGAGAAAGGCCAGCAGCAGGCGGCTTGTGTCCATGACCCGATAAAAAACTTTACAAACTATAGCCGGTCAGGCCGGTTTGCCTCCCCTTTCTCGTTCCCGGGGACTTGCCTACGGTTTTTCCATCCGAGCTTGTTCACGATGCGTTCCTCCCGCGTTCTTGCCGCGGCCGCCGCCGGGCTGGCCACGGTCACGGCGGCGGCCACCGCCACGGTGACCGCCACCACCGCCCTGGTCAGCCCGAGCCTCACCTCCCCCGGTCTGGCCCAGCCGGCCGCGGCCGTTCTCGGCCGGCAATCCTTCGTGGCGGCGGCGATCCGCCGGGCGGGCCCGGCCGTGGTCACCATCGACACGGAGCGCACCGTCCAGTCGGCCGCCACCGGCGGCCTGCCCCGGGGGCTGCTCAACGACCCCCTGTTCCGCCAGTTCTTCGGCATTCCCCAGCAGGGGGCCCCTTCACGGCGCACCGAGCGGGGCCAGGGAAGTGGCGTGATCCTCCAGTCCGACGGGCTGGTGCTCACCAACGCCCATGTGGTCGACCAGATCGACCGGGTGACGGTGGGTCTCGAGAACGGCCGGCGCTACGAGGGCCGGGTCGTGGGGCTTGACAAGCTCACCGACCTGGCGGTGGTGCGCCTGGTGGGGGCGGGCCCCTGGCCCGTGGCGCCCCTGGGCAACTCCGATGCCCTCCAGGTGGGGGACTGGGCGATCGCGGTGGGGAATCCCTTCGGCCTCGACAACACCGTCACCCTGGGGATCATCAGCAGCCTCAACCGCAACGCCAGCAAGCTCGGCATCACCGACAAGCGGCTGGATCTGATCCAGACCGACGCCGCCATCAACCCGGGCAACTCCGGTGGACCGCTGCTGAACGCCGACGGCGAGGTGGTGGGAATCAACACCCTGGTGCGCTCGGGTCCGGGAGCCGGCCTGGGCTTCGCCATCCCGATCAACCGCGCCCGCGGCATCGTCAATCAGCTGGTGGCGACCGGCCGGGCCACCCACCCCATGATCGGTGTGGGGCTCGATGAGGTCCGGGCGGGAAGCGGCTCCGGTGTTTCCCAGGGTGCGGTTGTGGTTTCGGTGCAGCCCAACGGACCCGCGGCTCGGGGTGGGCTCAGGACCGGTGATGTGATCGTCGCGGCCCAGGGGGCCGTGGTGAAGGATCCCTCCCAGGTGATCAACGCCGTCGAGAGGGCGGGGGTGGGGGGAACCCTCAATCTGACGGTGAACCGTCAGGGGTCGATGGTGAACCTGCGGCTCATCCCTGGCGACATGGCCCTGCTGCGTCAGGGATGAGGAAAGGCCCGAGCTCGCCGCTCAGAGGACGTCCATGCCCCCCTTGCCGCCGTCGGGACGGAGGGCGTCCAGCAGGCCGGCGTCCATGGTGAGCTCGGCGCCGAACCGGGCGGGAGAACCCAGCTGCTGGCGCATCACCCACTGGGTGGCGGCCTTCTGGCTCTGCCAGGCCTGAAGCAACTGCTTGGCCAGCCCCCGCAGGACCTGCGGATCCCCCGTGGCGTCGATGGCCCGGGTCATGCGCTCCAGCTCGAATTTCTGACCGAGCGTGAGGGCGAGGGGTTCGGACATGGTGGGCTGTGCGATGGGGCGTTTCTGACCGGCCCAAAGCTACAAACTGTTTCAAGATGTCCCGTAGCGGCTGTTACAGGGCCTATGCCCCGGTCAGGAAATCCGCTCAACCCCTGCCTCTGGCCCGTTGCCCCTTGCCGCCGCCCCTGACCAGCGGTAGCGACGGGGCCCGCCCCGTCCCGTCCAGGCCCCGTCGCCGCTGCCGCGCCTGTCCCAGTCAGTGCTGCAAGCGGTCAGTGCCGCAAGCGGTCAGTGCCGCTCGCGCAGCTCTTCCACGCAGCGGGTGACGCACTCACCGTCCTCCAGGGAACAGGTGGTGATGCATTCGAAATACACCTCCATCGCATCGCTGGTGCCGGTGGCCTCCTCGCGGTCCGCAGTCCAACCGTCGGTGACGACGTTCGGGATGGTCATCGCTGCTCCTGGATGGGTGACCTTGTCAGCCTATGCACACAGAACCGACCACACCAGAGAAATGAGTCTTCCTGCCTAGGTCTCCATGAAGTTGTATTTTGCGCGCCGTCCCTAGCGGTGTCGCCTCAGCCGCCGGGCGTCCCCGCGGCTTTGCCCTTGGATGTTCCACCCGCCTTCTGGGCGGCCTTGGCCTTCTGCTTCTGCCGCTGTTCGTCGCGCCTGGCGGCGAGGCGGCGCTCCTGCTCCAGCCGCTCGCTTTCTTCGGCCTCCTCCCGTTTCTTCTCCTGGTAGTAGGCGTAGTCGCCGCGGTAGAGCACCAGCTCTCCGTCCCGCACCTCGACGATCCGGTTGGCCACCCGGCCGATGAAGAAACGGTCGTGGGAGACCAGCAGGGCGGCCCCCTCGTAGGCCATCAGGGCCTCCTCGAGCATCTGCTTGGCGGGAATGTCGAGGTGGTTGGTGGGCTCGTCGAGCACCAGCAGATTGCAGGGGGTGAGCAGCATCAGGGCCAGGGCCAGGCGGGCCTTCTCGCCGCCGCTGAGCTTGGCCACCGGCTTGAACACCGTGTCGTTGCTGAAGCCGAAACTGCCCAGCAGGGAGCGCACCTGGGTCTGGGTCCAGTCGGGAACGGCCTCGAACAGGGTGTCGATCACCGTTTTGGCCAGATCCAGGGCTTCGGCCTGGTTCTGCTCGAAGTAACCGGCCACCACATGGTGCTCTCCCAGGCCCGCCTGGCCTTCGAGGGGGACCTCGTAGCCCATCACCAGCCGCAGCAGGGTGGACTTGCCGGCACCGTTCGGCCCGACGAAGGCGATCCGATCGCCCCGCTCCACCTCCAGATTCGCCCCCAGGAACAGGATCTGGTCGTCATAGCCGTGGGTGAGGTTCTCGATCGAGGCCACCACCCGTCCGGAGCGCGGGGCGGGGGGGAAGGCGAACCGCGGCCCACCCACCGATTCCAGCGGCGCCTCGATCCGCTCCACCTTCTCCAGCAGCTTCTCGCGGCTCTTGGCCTGGGTGCTGCGGGTGGCGCTGGCCCGGAAACGGTCGATGTAGGCCTGCTGGCTGCTCAGTTCCTTCTGCTGGCGCTCGTAGGCCGCCTGGCCCGCCTCCCGCTCCAGGGCCTTCTGCTCGAGGTGCTGGCTGTAGTTGCCCAGGTAGGTGCGGGAGACACCGCGTTCGGTCTCGACGATCTGGTTGCAGACCCGGTCGAGGAAGGCCCGGTCGTGGCTGATCACCACCAGGGGAACCGTCTGCTCCACCAGGTAGGTCTCCAACCACTGGATCGTTTCGACGTCGAGGTGGTTGGTGGGTTCGTCCAGGAGCAGCAGATCCGGCTCCTGCAGCAGGATCTTGCCCAGGGCGATGCGCATCTGCCAGCCGCCCGAGTAGTCGCCCACCGCCCGCTCGGCCGACTCCGGGGTGAAGCCGATGCTGGGCAGCAGCTTGTCGATGCGGGCATCGAGTTCGTAGCCGTGCAGGGCCTCGAAGCGACTCTGCAGCTGGCCGAGCTCGTCGATCAGCCGGTCGAGCAGGGCCGGATCGGCGCCGGCCTCCTCGCTGGCCATCGCCTCCTCCACCTGCCGCTGGCGGTTGAGCACCTGGGCCGCCTCCCCGAAGGCCTGGAACAGTTCCTGGCGCACGCTGCGGGCGAGGTCGACATCGAACTCCTGCTGCAGGTAGGCGATGCGGGGATCCCCCTGGCGGACCACCTGGCCGCTGGTCGGCTCCTCCAGCCCGGCGATGATGCGCATCTGGGTGGATTTGCCGGCCCCGTTGACCCCCACCAGGCCGATCCGGTCCCCTGCCTTCACCTCCCAGGTGATGTCCTTGAGCACCTCACCGGTGGGATAGATCTTGCCGATGCGTTCGAGGCGCAGCACGGAGCGGAAGGCGGTCGCGGTGTGCGCATCATCCCCTGTCGGGGCGTCCTGCAGACTGACGAACCGGTCCGGTCGCGTCGTCCGAATGATCAAGCGCCTTGAGCAGATCGCCGCCCTGGTGGTGGCGGCGGGCCTGGCGCTGACGAGCTACTGGCTGTTCTTCAGCTGGGCCCAGGGTGGTGGATCCCAGCGTCGGGAACAACCCCGCCGTCCCCCGCAGGAGAGCCGCCGGTCCCCGGCCTCAGAGTCCGCCCCGGGCCTTGATCAGCCATTGCTTGGTGGCGCCGTCATCGAGGCCGGCCAGGTGGGCCTTGACCTCCTCCGGGCTGACCGGCAGACCCTCCTGCTCGCCGAGGGCGACGATCCGGCTGAGGGCGCCGCTGGGGTCCTGAAGGGCCTGGCGGAACAATGACTGGGTGAGCTCCACGTCGTTGCTGATGCGTCCGTAGAGCTCTGCGGCGTTACTGGAGGCGTTGTCTGCGGCGTTGCTGGTGGTCATCCTGGCCGGGATTCTTCCCTGACCTTATGGGCACCGGGGCCTCGGGCGCAGCCCCTGCGGGTGGTTCGTGAGGGAGGCCTCAGGCGGCGCGCGGACTGGTGTCCTCCTCGGCGCCGCTGGCGGAGGCGTCTTCCATGCTGCGGGCATCAAGGCAGAGCACCTTGCGCAGCTGGGCGTAGTTGGCGGCCAGGGACTGGCGCCCTTCCTGCTGGGCGCCGTACTCGGCCCGCTGCAGCACATGGTGCAGATGGGTGAGCAGGTAGGTGCTGATCACGGCGGACACCAGCACATCGCTGCGCTCCGCCGTGCTGCGCCGCCGGCTCTGGCGGGTCTTGGGCTGCAGGGGGGTCTCGGAACCGGTCGGACGGGACTGGGTGGAGCGGGCCATGGCGGAAGCGGCCGGTGGGCCGTCGGAATGGACGGGTGGCGTGGAACGGGTGGGCCTGGAGCTGGTGGACCCGGAGAAGGGGGATCCCGAGGGGGCGGGATGGTCCACAACCCTACTGATGGATACTATCCATGACAGTCACTGTACACTTTTTCCTATCCCGCCGGATCCCAGCGGCACCCTCTCTTCGGCCCCCACCCAGAGGCACCGTGCCCACCCGTCAGACCTCCTCCAGCGGCAAGCCGAAGTCGCCGCGGATTCAGGTCGTCCTGCCGGAGGAGCTCTGTGCCCGGCTGGCCGCCCTGGCGGAGAGCGAGTCGCGCACGGTCAGCAACATGGCCAAGGTGCTGATCCAGCAGGGGGTGGAACGGCTGGAACGGCAACGCCCCCCCGAGCCGGCCGCGGCGCCCTACCCGATCGGGCCCGCCGTCGCCGCCGATCGTTTCCGCCGTGAGCTGGAGCAGCAGGAGCAGGCTGGCAC
>NZ_JAYGHZ010000341.1:0-6293 GCF_034931285.1 Synechococcus sp. BA-120 BA3 | reverse complement strand
GCGCAGGGCCACTGGATAGGCGCCGGCGGGCACCGTGGCCTGGGCCAGCAGCAGCCGCAGCACCGCCGCATCGATCAGGGCCTCCGGCACCCGCCCCGCCGCCACCGCCGCCGGCAGCGTGGCCGCGAAGATCATCCGGAAGGGCATCTCCAGGTCCTGGCCGGCCTCGATCGCCGCCACACCGTCGCGGAGGCCGAAGATGAAGTCGGTGAGCACGAAGCCGCGGAAGCCCCAGCGGTCCTTGAGGATCTCCCGCAGCAGATGGGGATGCTGGCCGCACCAGGCCCCGTTGACGCTGTTGTAGGCGCTCATCACCGCCAGGGCGCCGGCCTCCACGCCGTCACGGAACTGGGGCAGGTAGAGCTCCTGCAGCACCCGCTCACTGGCCGTCACATCGACGCGGAACCGGGCGCTGTCGATCGAGTTGAGGGCGAAATGCTTGAGGCAGGCGATGGCATGGCGCTGCACGCCCCGGGTTGCCGCAGCCCCCAGGGTGCCCACGTGCACCGGGTCCTCGCCGTAGGTCTCCTGGGCCCGGCCCCAGCCCGGATGGCGCAGCAGATTCACGCAGATCCCGCCGAAGAGATTGGCGCCGAACGTTCGCGCCTCCCGCCCCATGGCTTCGCCGATCCGCTCCTCCAGATCGACGTCCCAGCTGGCGCCGCGGCCGATGGGGGCGGGGAAGGTGGTGGCACCGCCCTCCAGCACCACACCGCGGGGGCCATCGACGAAGTGCAGCCCGCCGATGCCCAGGCGCTCCACCACCCCGGCCGGCCACGGGCGGCGGTGGGACGCGTCGTGCAGGGCGATGGCCGCCAGGCCCCCCCAGAACGGGGTGTCGCCGTCGAGCATGGCGAGCTTCTCACCCAGGCTGAGCTGCTGCAGCTGGGTCCGGGCCTGCGTCTCCAGGCGACTCCAGTCGGGGCAGGTGGGCACGACTTCAGCCTAGGGGCGGGGCTTGACTCTCCAGCCCAGTGGAGCCCGTACGGTGAATCTCAAGCTCCCGGCAACGGTTCGCCTGCGATGAGCATCACCACCCTGGGCTCGCCCTGCTGCGCTGCCGAGCCGGCGGCCATGCCGGCCACGGGGATGGAATGGGAGCTGGCGCGGGAGCTCACCGTGCTGCGCCGCCGCCTGTCGGTGGCGGCCGTGCTCACCCTGCTGGTGATGGTGGCCACCCTGCCCCACATGTTGGGGATGCACCTGGATTGGCTGCCGGCCTGGTTCACCAGCCCCTGGACCCAGCTGGTGCTGAGTTCCCCGGTGCTGTTCTGGTGCGGGCGGGAGTTCTTCACCGGGGCCTGGTCGTCGCTGCGCCGCCACAGCGCCGACATGAACACCCTGGTGGCCGCCGGCACCGGCATCGCCTGGCTGGCCTCGCTGGTGGCGACGCTGGTTCCGGAGGTGCTCACCGCCGAAGGGCTGCCGGCCGACGTCTACTACGAAACCGCCGCGGTGATCCTCACCCTGGTGCTGCTGGGCCGGCTGCTGGAGGCCAGGGCCCGCGGCCAGACCTCCGAGGCGATCCGGCGGCTGCTCCAGCTCCAGCCCCCCACGGCCCGGGTGCTGCGGGAGGGGATCGCCACGGAGGTCCCGGTGGCCACGGTGAAGGTGGGGGACCTGGTGCAGGTGCGGCCCGGCGAGAAGCTGCCCCTCGACGGGGTGGTGGTGGAGGGCAGCTCCTGGGTGGAGGAATCGATGCTCACCGGCGAGCCCACCCCGGTGGCCAAGGGCCCCGGGGACGGGGTGATCGGCGCCGCGATGAACCGCAGCGGCAGCTTCACCTTCCGCGTCACGCGGGTGGGTGACGACACGATGCTGGCCCGCATCGTCGCGCTGGTGCGCCAGGCCCAGAGCTCCCGCACGAGGGTGCAGCGCCTGGCGGATCAGGTGGTGGGCTTGTTCGTGCCGGTGGTCATCGCCATCGCGATCGCCACCTTCGTGGTCTGGTTCCTGGTCAGCGGCAACCTGGTGCTGGCCACGCTGTTTCTCGTCAGCGTGCTGGTGATCGCCTGCCCCTGCGCCCTGGGTCTTGCCACCCCCACGGCGATCATGGTGGCCTCCGGCAAGGGGGCCGAGAACGGTCTGATCTTCCGCAGTGCCGAGGCGCTGGAAACGGCCGGTGGGTTGCGCACCACCGTGCTCGACAAGACCGGCACCCTGACCATGGGCCAGCCGGAGGTGACCGATTTCGAGCGGCTCCATGGCGGCCGGATGCCCGTCGGGACGCTCCTGGCCCTGGTGGCGGCCGTGGAGTCGCGCTCGGAGCATCCCCTGGCGGAAGCGATCGTCGCCTACGCCTCCAGCCGCTGCGGCGACGGGGCGCCTCCCCCGGTGCAGAGCTTCGAGTCCGAGACCGGCTCTGGTGTGATGGCCAGCGTGGCCGGACAGGAGGTGCGGGTGGGCAGCCCCCGCTGGCTGCGCAGTTTGGGCCTGGACACCACCAGCCTGGATCCGGTGGTGGCGCACCTGGAGCGGGCCGCCCGCAGCGTGGCCGCCGTGGCCGTGGCGGGGCGGATCGAGGCCTGCTTCGGCATCGCCGATCCGATCAAACCCGAGGCCCATGCCGCCGTCGCCGCCCTGCGGCGCCTGGGGCTGGAGGTGGTGCTGCTCAGCGGCGACGCCCGCCGCACCAGCGAGGTGGTGGCGGCCGATGTGGGCATCGTGCGGGTGATCGCCGAGGTGCACCCCGGCGACAAGGCCGCCGTGGTGCAGCAGCTGCAGGAGCAGGGGCAGGGCCCGGTGGCGATGGTGGGTGACGGCATCAACGACGCCCCGGCGCTGGCCCGGGCCGATGTGGGCATCGCCATGGGAACCGGCACCGATGTGGCCATCGCCGCCAGCGACATCACCGTGCTCTCGGGCCATCTGGGTGGGGTGCCGGCGGCGATCGAGCTCAGCCGCCACACCATGACCACCATCCGCCAGAACCTGTTCTTCGCCTTCGCCTACAACGTGGCGGGGATCCCGATCGCCGCCGGTCTGCTGTTCCCGCTCACGGGCTGGCTGCTGAACCCGATGCTGGCGGGGGCCGCCATGGCGTTCAGTTCGGTGTCGGTGGTGAGCAATGCCCTGCGGCTGCGTCGCTTCCGGCCCCGCCTGCGTCCGTCGGGGGCCGGGGCATGACACCCTCCGAGGCCGCGCCGCTCTGGCGCACGATTCCCCAGCCGCTGGCCCTGCAGGTGCTGGTGGCGGCGGTCGGGCTGGCCCTGATCGCGGCGGAGCTCTGGTGGTTCCTCGGCTCCCGGGGCGCCGGCGTGGCGGCCGGCGAAGCGGGTCAGGGCATGCAGGAGATCAACATCACCGTGCAGGGCGGCTATTCGCCGGCCCATGTCCGGGTGAAGGCGGGACGGCCGGTGCGCCTGCTGTTTCACCGCACCGATCCCAGCGGCTGCGTGGCCCGGGTGATCTTCCCGGACTTCCAGCGCAGCCTCGACCTGCCCCTGGGGGCCACCACCAGCATCGAACTGCTGCCGGAGCGGCCGGGTTCCTACCCGTTCCACTGCGGCATGGCCATGGTGCGCGGCAGCCTGGAAGTGGAGTGAGGGGCAGGGGCTGGGAAGCGGCTTTCGCGCCGGCCTGTGCTCACCAGGCTGCGTTGTGATCACCAGGCTGCATTGTGATAATCAAGCTGCACTGTGATCATCAAGCTTGACAATTCTTCTGCTTGGTTGCTGCAGATTGTCAGATCAATTGGGTTCGAAAGACCAATCCTGATAGTCTTGATTCCATTGCTTGCGAATGGGTCCCACGATTGATGAGCAGGCTTCTCACCGGAATCTTCAGCCAGGCCTCGCGGCTGTTCGTCACCCTGCCCCTTGTCGCCCTGCCCCTGGCGGTGGCGGCACCGAAGGCATGGGCCCAGGGCAATCCCTGGGGGGCCCCGAGCCAGCAGACGCCGGTGCAGACCTCGCCCTGGGGTGGCGGGGGCGGATCCGGGGGGGGCAGTTACGGCCAACCCGGCAACAGGACCCTGTCCTTCCCGGTGCAGGGGGTGATCTGCGACAGCTCCGTGAACGTCTGCTTCAACGCCAGCGGGGCCGCCCTGGCCGAGACGGAGCGGGAATTCGGACGCCGGGCGCGCCGCACCCTGGAGAACAATCTGGTCAACAATCCGATCGTCGACGTCACCTTCGCCGACGGCCGCTACTGCAACTTCAACCTGCGCGGCTGCTGGACGAACCGCCAGCGCACCAGCTTCGACCCACAGCTGAACCCCTGGGTGTTCGGCGCCGGAGCCGGTGTCCCGGGCGGCCAGGGCACGGTGATCGGCGGTGCCGGTTCCACCTGGGGGCCGGGCGGCGGCACGGCCACCGGCCAACCCCCCACCAACAGCTTCCAGGCGCCGTTCACCCGCACCCGCCAGAGCGGAACCTGCGCCTGGACCAACGCCGGGATCTCCATCTACAACGGCACCTGCCGTTACGAGATCGTCCAGAACAACGTCAACGGCTCCAAGACCCTGGCCTTCACCTTTGAGAGGCTGCCGGCCTCCAACCCGCTGCGCACGCTCCGCTTCACCGCCCAGGGCAACGGCCCCTGGAGCATCCAGATGCCCAACGGCTCAGCCGCCGCCGTCCAGTCCAGCGTCAACGCCGACCAGGTCCGCTCCGACATCCAGCTGGGCTGGGGCGGGATCTTCAACCTGGGCTTCCGCAGCACCACGACGGCCACCACGACCCAGCTCAACCAGGCCCTTCAGCCCGTGGATGCCAACGGGCAGGTGGTGCAGGGCAGCGACAGCGAAGCCCTGGGCCAGGCCTTGGGCGGGCTGCTGCAGCAACTGTTCGGGGGGGGGCGTTGAGGGGGGCCGGTCAGGGAGCCCCGCTCAGCCCGCGATCGGCCCCAGTCCCTCGCCGGCGTTGCTGAAGAAGCGGCGCAGGTTCACGCCCGCCTCGTGGGCGGCGATGGTGACCTGCAGCTTCTGCTCGGCGTCGAGGCCATCCCAGAAGGCATGGAACAGGTCCAGGGAGGCCTTGGCGGTGCCCACCACCCCCACCAGGGCCATCGGCGCCGCCAGCCAGGGGAACACCAGCAGCACCACCGAGAGCACGGCCCCCACCGCCACACCGGTTTTGGCGGATTCCAGGCTCGTGGCCAGCACCAGCCGCACCTGGGTCAGCCGGTCGATCTCGCCGCGCTTGCGCAGGGCCTCGGTGCGCAGGGCGCTCAGCAGGGCCTGGTAGGTGGCGTAGAGCAGCACCCCGCCGACGGTGGATTCCGAGACGAATTCACCGCCGCTGAAGGCGCCGCCGTTGCGGTTCAGATCCACCGAGGCCAGGCCCGCCAGGGGCGCCGCTTCCCAGCCGGCGCGGGGGATGCGGAAGGGGTCGTGCTCGCGGGTCATGGCAACGGCGGTGCGAGATGTCCAGCCTGCCATGGGTGAGCGGAACCCATCGGGTTCAGCCGGCTTCGGTCGCCAGGCCGTAGGCGGGAAGGGCGGTGGTGCCAGCCGAAGGTGCAGCGTCCGGATCGCCCTCGGCCTCCAGATCACCGATCAAGCCATCGACGATGCCGGCATCAAACGAGTAGCGGCCCGGACCGACCAGAAGCAGGGCCAGGCTGCCGCCCAGGTAGAGCACCACCAGCTCCAGCACGTAGATGTTGAAACCGCTGGTGAGGATGTGGTGGTAGGCGGCCACGGCCATCGTGCCGGTGAGGGCCAGGGCCCCCAGGGGCGAGAGCAGGCCGAGGATCAGCAGCCAGCTGCCCAGGATTTCCGAGTAGCCGGCCACGTGGGCGAAGAACACAGGGAAGGGCAGGTGCAGGGGGACCACATAGTTGGTCGCGAACGCCTGCGGATCGGCCAGCTTGTCCTGGCCGTGGTGGATCATCATCGCCCCGATCGCCAGCCGCAGGATCAGCAATCCGACGTTGGCCAGAAGCCCTTCCCGCAGGAGGTAGGACCTCAGGATCTGGCGGACCGTTGCGGCCATGGCGGTGGCGGAGGCAGGCGCCGCCGTGCGCTCGTCCAAGGCCGTGGGCACGACAGCGGCGACCGGTGGACGGTTGAGCGCCAGCATCCACAGGGCGATGAAGGCGGTGAAGAAGCCCGCGAAGATCTCGAGCAGGACAGTGGTGGTCATGGTCGGGGGAGAATTATGAAGATTCTGTCGCCTCAGGTAACGGAACGTGAAGCGCCCTCCGCCTCCAGTCCCAGGTCCAGGCTGAGCTGACCTTCGGCCAGCCGCGGCGCCCGGCGACGGCCGCCGCCGCTCCGCCTGTCGGAGGGGGGAAGGCCTGAGCGGCGCGAGCCGTGCCGTTCCTGGATCGCGTCGGCGGCGGCGCTGAAG
>NZ_JAYGHZ010000340.1:0-6405 GCF_034931285.1 Synechococcus sp. BA-120 BA3 | reverse complement strand
TCGCCCCGGGCCGCAGGAGCCGGACCTGGCGTCCCTGGCCGCCCGGCTGCGCCAGCTCAGCGGCCTCACCGGCAAGACCGACATCCAGTCCCCGGCGGCCACCTTCCCCCACCAGCCCTTCCCCGCCCTCGGGCCCGCCGCAGCCCTAGGCGACGACGCCGCCCTGCTGCCGGCGGTGTCCACGCCGCTGCTGCTGGCCAGTGAGGGCATCGACCCAGCCCTGGTGGCCGCCGACCCCTGGTTCGCCGGCTGGTGCGGGGTGCTGGTGAACCTCAGCGACATCGCCGCCATGGGCGGCACCCCGATCGCGGTGGTGAACAGCCTCTGGTGCCGCAGCCCCGCCCAGGCGGAACCGATCCTGGCGGGCCTGCGCCGGGCCTCGGAGGTGTTCGGGGTGCCGGTGGTGGGGGGCCACACCAACCTGCACAGCCCCTATGACGCCCTGGCGGTGGCGGTGCTGGGCACGGCCGCCGGCCCAGTGCTCTCGGCCCGCGCCGCCCGTCCCGGCGACCACTGCCACCTGGTGATCGACCCGAACGGCGGCTTCCGCGGCGCCTCCCTCTGCTGGGATGCGGCCACCGATGCCGAGCCCGCCCGGCTGCGCCGCCAGCTGGCCCTGATGGCGGATCTGGCGGCCGACGCCAGCGTCCACGCCGCCAAGGACATCAGCATGGGCGGCCTGGTGGGCACCGCCGCCATGTTCTGCGAAGCGGCGGGCTGCGGCCTGCGCCTGGATCTGGCGGCGATCCAGCCCCCCGAGGGGGTGGCGCTGGAGCCCTGGCTGACCTGTTTCCCCAGCTTCGGCTTCCTGCTGGCCGCCCGGCCCGATCAGGAAAACCGGCTGGCGGAGCGGGTGGCCGCCTGCGGCGGCCTGCTGCTGGCGCGGATCGGCACGTTCACGGCGGAGCGCCGGCTGGTTCTGGAGGCGGGGGGCCGGCAGGAGACGATCTGGCGCGGTGAGAAGCCGCTCACCGGTTTCGGGGCGCTGTCGTGATCGCCACCGCAGTGGGGACGGCCCCGGCGCACAATGACCCCAATGGGTGGTGGGGGGCGCCATGCCGGAAGTGGAGCTGACGCTGGAATGGCCGGACGGGGGCAGGAGCCGCCTCTATTCCCCGTCCACAGTGATCCTCGAGCACCTGGCCCCGGGCCAGACCGTGACGGTGGCGGAGCTGAGGAGCAGGGGCATCCTGGCGCTGCGGCAGGCCTCCGAGCGGGTGCGGGCCCGCTACGGCTTCGCCTGCACCCGGGCGGATGAGGAGGAACGGCGCCTGCTGGCGCAGGCCGGCCGCTACGGCGATCAGGAGCGGGTGGGCATCAGGCCGGCTTGAGCGCAGGCGCACCTGGAGCGCTCAAGGCCGGCTGGCCAGGCGTTCGCGCAGTTTGTGCAGCGCTTTTCTCTCCAGATGCTGCACCTTGTGCTTCGTCAGGCCGACATGCTCGCCGATCTGCGCCAGCGAGGGGGAGCCCTCCTCGGCGAAGCGAAGCCGCAGCACCCGGCGCTCCATCGGATTCAGCTGGGTGAATTCCTGATGCAGCCAGCCATAGTCGTCCTGAAGGCCCGGCTCCCGGGGGTCGCCGATCAGATCCGTCAGACAGACCTCTCCATCGGCACTGCTCAGGGCGCGGTCGAGGGAGAGGGTCTGCAGGTCGTGGGAGGCCTGCAGCACCGTTTCCAGCCGCCGCGGGCTCTGCCCCAGCTGGGCGCCGATCGTGGCCAGCGACAGGGGCTCCGAAGAACCATTGCGCAGGGCATGGACCTTGCGCGCCAGGGCGGCCATCTGGGGCGGGATCCGGATCAGGCCCGACGACTCCTGGAGATGGCGTTGCACCGCCTGGCGGATCCACCAGGAGCCGTAGGTGGAGAACCGGTAGCCCCGATCCGGCAGGTAGCGCTCCACGGCGTGGATCAGGCCGAGATTGCCGGCCTGCACCACATCCATCGGATCGAGATTCATCTGGCGAATTCTGTTGAACTGCTGCTTGCAGATCGACACCACGAGGCGCAGATTTCCCGTCACCATCCGCTTGAAGGCCCGGCGCCCACAGCGTTCCTCACTGGAATTCGGCGCGGGGTTGGCGCGCCAGTCCTGCACCAGTGCACCAAGATGGAGCTCTTCCGAGGCTGTCAACAGGGGAATCCGGCCGATGCTGCGCAGATAGTCCCCAAAGCAATCTGACATGAACCCGGAAGGGATGTGACGCGCCTTTCAACGTACGACAGGCGAAATAGTCATCCCATTAGAAATATCCATCTGCCGCAGATCTGCAGCATCGCACGTCACAGTTCGCCCATCTTCATCACCGAATTGTGTAGCAACAACATCATCGACCGCCCAAAGACAAGGGGCCTTGAGGAGAGACAACAGGGCCCGCCACGGCGGCGGGCAGGGCGTGCATGGCCTGGGTCTCCTCCGGGCCCAGCACCAGCTCCGTCGAGGCCTCGCCCGCCAGGGGCAGGCTGAGGACCAGGGGCAGGGCGTCGCTGGGGCGGGGCAGCAGGGCCGCCATGTCGAACTGGGCCGACCCCTCCGGCAGCTCACCGCCCCCTGGGGCCACCAGCTCCTCGCTGCGGTTGGCCAGGGTCCAGGCCCCGCCGACGCCGTCGCTGAGCAGCAGGGGGCGGCTGTGGTCGATGGCGATCCCCGGGGTGAGGGCGCTGAGGCGCAGGCGCTCGCCGCTGGGCCAGGCGGGGTCGGGCTGCTCGAAGATCCGCAGCGACCAGCGGTTGTCGTCCCGGTCGCGCAGGCTCCAGCGCTGGCCCTCATCGGCCCGGGCCGGGCCAGGCGCCAGGGTCAGCAGCAGCACCAGCAGCAGGGCCGCCAGGGACGCCATCCAGGGCCGGGCGCCGCGGAAGGGGGAGCCCCAGACAGGTTGAGCAGAAACACGCATGGGGAGCAGCCCCGACCGGGGATCATTCAACGGTATCGTTTTATCGTCCGGCAGCAGCAAGCGGCATGGTCGCAAGGCGATGTCGCCGCCCGTCGCTCCCGGTCTGTCCATCTTCGGATGTCCTGCCATGACTCTCACCACCCTGTCGCGTTCCGGGGCCCATCCCTGGGATCGCTTCAAGAACTGGGTCACCAGCACCGAGAACCGCCTCTACGTGGGCTGGTTCGGCGTGCTGATGATCCCCACCCTGCTCACGGCCACCGTCTGTTTCGTGATCGCCTTCGTCGGCGCCCCTCCCGTCGACATCGACGGCATCCGGGAGCCCGTCTCCGGCGGCCTGCTCTACGGCAACAACATCATCACCGCCGCCGTCGTGCCCTCCAGCAACGCCATCGGCCTGCACTTCTACCCCATCTGGGAAGCCGCCAGCCTCGATGAGTGGCTCTACAACGGCGGGCCCTACCAGCTGATCATCTTCCACTTCCTGATCGGCATCTTCTGCTGGATGGGCCGGGAGTGGGAGCTCAGCTACCGCCTGGGCATGCGCCCCTGGATCGCCGTGGCGTATTCCGCCCCGGTGGCCGCCGCCACCGCCGTGCTGCTGATCTATGCGATCGGCCAGGGCTCCTTCTCCGACGCCCTGCCCCTCGGCATCTCCGGCACCTTCAACTTCATGCTGGTGCTGCAGGCGGAGCACAACGTGCTCATGCATCCCTTCCACATGCTCGGCGTGGCCGGCGTGTTCGGTGGTTCCCTGTTCTCCGCCATGCACGGCTCGCTCGTCACCAGCTCCCTGGTGCGGGAGACCACCGAGACCGAGTCCCAGAACCGGGGCTACAAGTTCGGCCAGGAGGAGGAGACCTACAACATCGTGGCCGCCCACGGCTACTTCGGTCGGCTGATCTTCCAGTACGCCTCCTTCAACAACAGCCGCAGCCTCCACTTCTTCCTGGCCGCCTGGCCCGTGATCGGCATCTGGTTCGCCGCCCTGGCGGTGGTGAGCTTCTCGTTCAACCTCAACGGGCTGAACTTCAACCACTCGATCCTGGATCACCAGGGACGTGTGGTCGACACCTGGGCCGACATCCTCAACCGCGGCGGCCTGGGCATCGAGGCGATGCACGAGCGCAACGTGCACAACTTCCCCCTCGATCTGGCGGCCACCGCCAGCACCCCCGTGGCCCTCACGGCGCCGTCGATCGGTTAGTGGGGCTTTGAACCCCGCCCAGCCGACCCCTCGCTGAGCCCCTGCCGGGCCCGGAGTGATCCGGGCCCTTTGGCCTTTCCCGTCTGTCCGTCCGTCCCCCCTCGTCCGGAGCCACCGACCCATGGCCCAGATCCTGTTTCCCAGCCTGCGGCGCCTGGCGCTGATGGCCCTCGCCTCCGCAGCGATGGTGCTGCTCGGCGCCCTGCTGCTCACCCTCGCCCCGCCGCCGGCCCTGGCGGCGCCCCCCGATCCACCGCCGACCCTCGCACCGGTGGAGCCGGCCGCCCTGGCCAAGGCCGTGGCGGCGATGGAGGATCTCGATCGGATGCGGATCGCCCTGGCCTCCACTCTCGAGGGCCGCAGCGAGCAACCCACCCTGCAGACCATGAAGGAGGTCTGCAAGCCGGTGGGGATGAAGGCCGCCGCGATCGGCGAGGAGAACGGCTGGCAGGTGCGCCAGGTGGCGACCAGGTTCCGCAACCCTGACCACGCCCCAGCCAATGCCCAGGAGCGGGAGGTGATCGACCTGTTCCACCGCCAGCCGGCGATCACCGGCCTGTGGCAACCCGCCACGGCCGAGCAGGGTGCCGGCGTGAACTACTACCGCCGCATCAACGTGGAGCCAAGCTGCCTGGCCTGCCACGGCACCAAGGCCAGCCGGCCGGCCTTCGTGACCGAGAACTATCCCGCCGACCGGGCCTTCGATTTCAAGGCGGGGGACCTGCGGGGGATGTACGCGGTGTTCATCCCCGAGGCGCCCCAGGCCCATGGCACCCTGGGGGACACCAGCAGCTGACGCGATGGCGCGCCCCCCCTACCAGCCCTCCCTGCTGCGGCTGACCCATGGCGTCACGGCGCTGCTGGTGCTGGCCGCCTGGCTGAGCGGGCTGTTCGTCTACAGCCGCTACGACGGCCGCTGGGGGCGGCTGCCCTTCACCCCGCCCGGCAGCTGGATCGACCTGCATGGCCAGGCGGGCTTCCTGCTGCTGCCCCTGGGCCTGCTCTTCGCCGCCTACGCCCTCACCCTGGGCCGGGCGCGCCTGAAGCGTTCCACCAACACCATGGCCCTGGGGGCCCTGGTGCTGGCGGTGGCCACCGGCAAGCTGATGCAGGAGGACTGGCTGCGGGACGGCCAACTGCACCACCTGGCCTACAGCCTGCACCTGTTGGCCTGGCTGCTGATCGGCCTGGCCGTGGTGCTGCACGTAGGCGACAGTCTGCGGCTGGGGGGCACGCCGCTGCTGGCCTCGATGGCCAGCACGAGCCTGCGGCCGGGTGATCGGCCCGGCGACTGGCCGGCTCAGGTGCGGCGATATCTGAAGCGGGGGGGCTGATCAGACGGCCATGAGGCGGCGCAGGTCGTCGGCCATGGCGCGGCCGGCCGCGTCGGCGGTGACGATCTCGATCCGATCAGCACTGGCCGCCCCGAGGCCGAGCTCGACCGCGCGGCGGATCTGCTCCTGCTGCCACAGCGGGCCGCGGGCCACCGCTTCGGTGGTGCCAAGCGACCGCAGCAGGGCCACGGCCACCACATCCACCGCCACCCGGTCGCTCCCCGCCAGGATCACCCCCGGCCGGACCTTGCGGCCGGATTCCGGCCCACCGTCGACGAAGGCCTCCACCCCATCGAGCAGCACCAGGGCGGGGCTGTAGGCCTGATTGATCTCGGCGATCATCAGCCGCTGGTGGGGTGAGCTGTGCAGATCGCCCATGTAGTTGTGGGGGTCACCGGGCACGAACTTGGCCACCAGCCCCACCGCGTTCTTCAGCGAGAGGGTGAAGTCCCCCCCGAAGCGATGGGTCTTGAGGCAGCAGGTGTTGACCACCGCGCCGGCCTCCAGGGCCGGCCGGGCGAAGGCGAACCCCTTCGGCCAGTGGGTGCCCTCGGCGGCCACGCGCTGCCAGCCGTCGCGGTCGAGTTCATCGAGCACCAGGGCCTCCAGGCCGAGGCGATCGGCCAGGGCGAACACCCCCTTGGTCTCCATCGCCCGGCGGGTGTCGGCCATGCCGGAGCGATCGCCCACGGTGATGGCGCCGGCACCGGCATTGCGCAGTTCGGCCACCAGCGCCTCCAGCAGCGGCGTGTCGGTGGCGGCAGGGGCCGGATCGGCGGTGTTGTAGTTGGGCTTGAGGAAAACCGAACGGTCCTTCAGGCCGGTGGGCTGCAGCAGGTCGATCGCCGCGCGGGTGCCGGCCACCCGGTCGTCGCTGCGGATCAGCACCACCCGGCTGACGCCGGCGGAAGAGGCGCCGGCTCCCTCCGCCGCCGCGGAGGCGGCCCCGGCGGTCGCCCGGGACCCGGGAGA
>NZ_JAYGHZ010000339.1:0-6416 GCF_034931285.1 Synechococcus sp. BA-120 BA3 | reverse complement strand
CCTCTGGACGGGGGCCCGCCAGCACCGGCAGCAGCATGGCGGCCACGGCACCGGCCAGCACCAGGCCGAGCGGCCAGCGCCGGCCCATCAGCCCGCCAGTCCGACGCCGCGGGCCATCAGGGCCGCCATCAGGGGAATGGCGGCGAAGCCCGCCAGCTCGATGTTGAGCACCCAGCGCAGGCGGTTGGCCAGGGCCTCGCTCACTTTCGGCAGCTCCCCCTTGCGCAGGGGAATGGCCCAGAGGATGTAGGTGATGGTGGGGTACAGGGAGAGGCCGCCCACCGCCAGGTAGGTGCCCACCTTCCACCAGAACAGGGGGTTCTCGGTGTAGAAGCTGGAGCCCTGGCCGAAATAGAGCACCCGCAGGATGCCGCTGAGCAGCACCCCCAGGGCGGCCAGGCCGTAGGTCACGTCCGTGATCACCATCAGGATCGCGTCCTTGCGGTCAGGGTCGGGCCGGATCAGGCGCCGCTCCAGCACCAGGGCGCCGAAGCAGACCATGAAGCTGAGGTAGTGGACGTAGGCCACTCCGGCGCTGGAGAGCACCTCGGAGGGGATGGAGAGAAGCCCGGCCATCGGCTGGTGTCAGGTGATCGACCCGGACGGTAGCGGCTGGCTACCGGTCGCCGGGAAAGCGGGACGGAGCTGGAAGGAGGAAATCAGCACAAATTATGGAAACAGCGGGCGATTGAAGGCGTCGTATGTGGAAGCCGCAACGAAACACTGAAGGCATTCTGTTCGTTTCAGGAACATCCGGAAACAACCCTAGGTTCGACAGAGCGATTCAGATGCTCTATGGCGAGCTCCCTCAGTGCCTTTCTCGGCGAGATTGGCCGCCATCAACTGCTCACCCCTGAGCAGGAGCTGACGCTCGGGCGGAAAGTGCAGGCGATGGTGAGCCTCAACGAACGTTGCGCCCAGGCCGGTGGCAGCGGCCCTGCCTGCGATTTCGATGATCTCGAGAAGCGCACCCTGCGCACCGGGGAGCGCGCAAAACAGCAAATGGTGACAGCCAATCTGCGGCTCGTCGTCAACCTCGCCAAGCGTTATCAAGGCAAGGGTCTGGATCTGCTTGACCTGATCCAGGAAGGGACCATCGGCCTGACGCGCGCGGTCGAGAAGTTCGACCCTACCCGCGGTCACCGATTCAGCACGTATGCCTACTGGTGGATCCGTCAGGGCCTCAACCGGGCCCTCTCCACCCAGAGCCGCACGATCCGCATTCCGGTCAACGTCAACGAGAAGCTCACCCGGCTGCGGGCCGCCAAGGCGCGCCATCTCCAGTCCCACGGCTCCTCCCCCAACGCCGCCGAGCTGGCCACCGCCATGGGTCTGCCCGTGGCCGAGGTGGAGGATCTGCTGGGCTGTGAGCTGCGCAGCGTCACCGTGAGCCTGCAGGGGGCCGTGCGCTCCAAGGCCGATCCCTCCGAGCTGGTCGACGTCCTGCCCAGCAACGAGCCGGCGCCGATGGAGCGGGCCGAGCAGGCCGAGCGCACCGCCTCCGTCTGGACGCTGCTGGAGAAGTCCAACCTCACCCCCAAGGAACGCACCGTGGTGATGCTGCGCTTCGGGCTCGACGGCAGCCACGAGTGGCGCACCCTGGCCGAGGTGGCCCGGCAGCTGGAGTGCAGCCGTGAGTACTGCCGCCAGGTGGTGCAGCGGGCCCTGCGCAAGCTGCGCAAGACCGGCATCGAGAGCGGCCTGGTGGAGGAGTGATGGTGGGGGATCCGCCCCTCGTGCTTCCGCTGCCGGCGCCCGCAGAATGGCCTGACGCCCTACCTGTGGCGTGTTCCCCTCCCCGAGCAGATCGCCATGGCTGGTGCCCCTTCGGCCACTGCCTTCGCTGACCAAGCCTTCGCTGACCAGGCCGCCTCTGACCAGAGCGGCGCCGGCCAGGACCCCGTCGATGCCGAGGTGCTGGAGAGTTCGGTGGTCGACGAGGCCCTGCTGGTGCGGCTGCTGCGCCGGGCAGGCCGTACCATCGCCCGCCCCGCCTTCGAGTGCCTCGAGCTGCTGCTCGATGGCGCCACACCGCCCCAGGTGCGGCTGACGGTGCTGGCGGCCCTCACCTACCTGCTGCTGCCCCTCGATGTGATCCCCGATTTCATCCCGGCCGCCGGCTTCAGCGACGACATGGTGGCCCTCACCGCCCTGCTGGGGCTATGCAGCACCCATCGCACCCCGGCGATCCGCGCCCGGGCCCAGGGCCGGCTCGATCGCTGGTTCCCCCTGTCCCGCCGGCAGGGGTAGCGTCCGGGGATGCCCGCCACCGCCCCCACCCTCAGCCCGGAGCAGCTCGACGAGCTGCAGAGCCTCCTCAAAGACTGGTTGCGCCTCAGCGGCCGCACCCAGTCCGACCTGCGCCGGGCCCTGCGGGCGGGCTCGATCCGCATGCCCGTGCTGATCGCCGAACTGCACCGCATCTGGATCCACCAGGGAGCCGCCGGGCTGGCCGAGCGGCTCTGCGCCATCGAGGCCAGCTGGCTTTCCGAGCAGCCCGGTGATGCGGCCGGCCCCGCGGCAGATGACGGCCTGCTGGAGGATTCGATGGGACAGCTGGACCTGCTGCTGCAGGAAATCCGGGCGGACGGCGGCGGCTGAACGAGCTGGCGGGGCTGGCGACCAGCCCCCAGAGTGGGGTCTGAACGATGCCGCGGCCTCCGCCGACGCCCCCGCCATGAACGCCTCCGCTCTCCTCCACCGAGCCCTTCCCTGCTCCCTGCGGGCCGCCGCCGCCCTTGCCGGCGGTCTCTGCTTCACCGCCGCGGCCCAGGCCCAGGTGGAGTCCTTCATGCTCAGGCGCGGTGGCAATGTGGGCCCGGAAACCCAGATCAAGCCCACCAACTGCGTCACCGGGCCGGATGGCTCCGTCACCTGCGACACGGTGATCGAAAATCCCCCCAGCGACACCCCGGCCCAGCCGAACTTCCAGCCCTTCAAGAACTGATGCGACGTCTGCAGCGGATTTTCCAGGACCAGCCATTCCTGCAGCTGATCGACCGGGGCGAGCGCCTGGTGGCCAAGTTGCTGGCCGTGATGCTCTTTCTCGTGCTGGTGGTGGCCGCCCTGAAGTTCTCCGTGGAGCTCTTCGTCCAGATCCTCAATCGCGGCGTCCGCTGGGAGGGTCAAGGGCTCATCGAGGTGCTGGGGGATCTGCTCAACCTGCTGATCGCCATCGAGGTGCTGCAGAACATCACCTCCTATCTGCGCCGCCACGTGGTGCAGATCGAGCTGGTGCTGCTCACGGCAATCACTGCCGTGGCCCGGAAGGTGATCGTGCTGCCCCCGAACGCGGAGAACAAACCGATGCTGGTGGTGGGCCTGGGGGTGGCGGTGCTGTGCCTGGCGGCGGCCTTCTGGATGGTCCGCCGGGTCCATGAGCGGGAAGTCAGCAAGCTGGAGCCCTAGGCCAGAAGAGGGCCAGCCAAATCGTTCCAGGTGACGGGTCACTCGCCAGCAGCCGGTGCCGACGGCCCGCACGGATCAGCAGGGCCTCACCGCAGCCGAGGGCACGGGGTTCGGCCTCATCGGCGAACTGCAGCCGGGCACTCCCCTGCAGCAGCAGCACCCATTCATGCTCTGACTGGTCGTACCAGAAGCCCTCGGGGCTGCGGGCGTTGCACGAATGAATCCGCTCCAGCCGCAGCTGCGGGGTCTGCAACAGCACGGTGGTCACCTCCTCCCCATCGGCGGGGCATGGGCTGCGCACCAGGGAGGCCCCGCCATCCCCTGCGCCATCCGTCGCGTCGTCCGCGGGCCTTGGGGGCGCCTCCCCCCAGCGGCGGCCGATCTCGAAGCCGCGGGAGCGGGCCAGGGCCACCACCTGGTGGTGGTCGCCGCAGTCGCGCAGGGCCTGACGCAGGGCGGGGTCGGCCTCGCTCAGGGCCACGAAGGCGTTGAGCTGGCGCACCTTCTCCAGGAACTGCTGCAGCTGGGCTTCGGCCATGGGTGCGGCTGGGTGGCGTCAGAGCAGATCCTTGCCCATCCGCCAGCGCAGGAAGGCGACGCCGCCAAGCGTCACCGTCTCCTCGGCGTCCACCACCCAGCCACGCCGCTCCAGCAGGGGGCGCGAGAGCTGGCTGGCCTCGGTGCGCAGCCGTGCGACCGCCCGGGAGCGGGCGTGCTGTTCCAGGGCCTCCAGCAGGGCGCTGGCCCGGCCCTGGCGACTGGAGCGGCCCCGGCAGTAGAGCAGGGAGAGCCGGTCGGCAGGATCAAGGAGGGCAAACGCCTCGATGATCGTGTCGTCGTGGTGGGCGCAGCTCACCAACCCGTGGCCGCGTAGCAATGACAACCGGAAGTCATCATGGCGACCGGCCTGTTGCGACCAGGCCTCGATCTGCGACGGGCTGTAGAGGTTCCCGGCCTGGCTGATGACCGCTTCGTGATAAACGGCGATCAGCTGATGGCAATCATCGGGCCGGAGCGGACGGATCGGCTGCATCGAGGCGGTGGTTGTGCATTGATTGTGGCCGCTATCGGCGGAAGGCTGATCGCGCTGGTGTATGTTTTATCTCTAACCTCTCACCTGCCTCCACGTACATACCATGCTGACTGGATCGGAATTGCTGGCCAAGGTCAAGGAGCTCGGCGATGTCGGCAAGTCCGAGATCGTGCGCGCCTGTGGCTATGTTTCCACCAAGAAGGATGGCGCCGAGCGCCTGAACTTCACCGCCTTCTACGAGGCCCTGCTCGAGGCCAAAGGCGTCGAGTTCGGTGCGGCCGGCAAGGTGGGCAAGGGCGGGCGCAAGCTCAGCTATGTGGCCACCGTGCAGGGCAACGGTAACCTCCTCATCGGCAAGGCCTACACCGCCATGCTGGATCTCAAGCCCGGCGATGAGTTCGAGATCAAGCTCGGCCGCAAGCAGATCCGTCTGATCCCGGCCGGCAGCGCCGACGAGGAGGATTGATTTCCTGGCGTCGCCTGGTGTCGTTCCTGGTGGCCCTGTTGCTGCTTCTGGGCCTGATTGTGCCGCCGGCCGCCCTCGGTTTTCCCTGGCCGGCCTTCGCCTTGGAAGCGGCGATGCCCGAGCCCTCCGGGCCTGAGGCCGATGGCAGCGCAGGGGGTGTCCTCAGGGTGAGCGCGCTCGAGGAGGGCGGCTCCCTGTTCGCCGCCCACTGCGCCGGCTGCCACCTGCAGGGGGGCAACATCATCCGCCGCGGCAAGACCCTGAAGCTGGCGGCCCTGGAGCGCAACGGCGTCGCCTCCCCGGAAGCCATCGCCGCCGTCGCCGCCACTGGCGTCGGCCAGATGGGCGGCTATGCCGGGTCTCTTGGCGAGGGCGGCCCGGAGGCGGTGGCGGCCTGGGTGTGGCAGCAGGCCCTCGATGGCTGGCCGCGCGCCTGAGCCGCCGCTCCTCAGAAAGCCTGGATCCAGGGATGGATCTCCACGGCGGTCCAGATGCCCTGCCGCCAGTAGATGTCCCCCTTGACGAGGCGCTCCACCGCCTCCTGGTCTTCGGCCTCGTAGATCCCGAACACGAAGCGGGTGTCGGCTGTGGGGCCCAGGGTGACCAGCACGCCCTCCTCTTTCTGGCGCTTCAGTCCGGCCAGGTGCTCCTCCCGGTAGGGGGTGCGGCGCTCCAGCACGTCGGCGCAGTAGGTGCCCCAGAGGACGAATTTCATGGGCGAACGGCGGCGGCCGCCGGGTCGGAGTGAACGCCCTTCAGCCTTTCATCCCCCGCGCCCCTCGGCGCTTTTCTGGAACACCAGCAGCCGGTTGTTGGCGGGCATCGGTTCATCGGCCTGCAGGTGCAGCCCCAGGCCGGCGGCCTGGCCCGCGATCGACTCGGCGTCGCGCACCCCCATGGCCGGATCCAGGTGGCGCAGGTGGGCGTCGAAGGCCTCGTTGCTGGCGGCGGTGTGGCGCTCGCCGTAGCGGAACGGGCCGTAGATCACCAGCAGGCCGTCAGCGGCCAGCACCCGGGCGCCACCGGCCAACAGGTGGGGCACGGCCGCCGCCGGCATGATGTGCAGCGTGTTGGCGGTGAACACCGCCCCGAAGGGGCCGGCGGGCCAGTGGGTCTGGGTCACATCCAGCAGCAGCGGAGCTGCCACCTGCGCCCCCGGGGCCAGACCCTCCCCGCCCTCCTGGCGGATGCGTGCGACCAGGCCGGCCAGGGCCTCCTGGCGCTCGCTCGGCTGCCAGCGGACCCCCTGCAGATGGCGGGCCATGTGGATGGCGTGCTGACCGCTGCCCGAGCCCACCTCCAGCACCCGGGCGCCGGGGGCCAGCCAGCGGCGCAGCTGCGTCAGGATCGGCTCCTGGTTGCGCAGGCAGGCGGGCGAGAACGGCAGGGCATCGGCATCCATCGGCCCATCATGGGGGCAGATGCCCCAAGGCCATGTCTGTCCCTACCCTGCTCGCCGTCCTGCTGCTGGCCCTGGCCCTGGGCGCCTGCGCTCCCGCCCTCTGAGGC
>NZ_JAYGHZ010000338.1:0-6449 GCF_034931285.1 Synechococcus sp. BA-120 BA3 | reverse complement strand
AGCCGGGGCTGGCTGCCCGGCTGACCCTGACGGCATCGGCTCCCCGCAGGCTCAGGCCGCCAGCGCCTTCTCGATCGCGGCGGTCAGTTCGGCGCCGTCCGGTTCCACCCCACTCTTGAAGCGGGCCACCACGCTGCCGTCCTTGCCGATCAGGAACTTCTCGAAGTTCCAGGCCACGTCGCCGGCGGGTTCGGCCTGGGTCAGGGTGTCGTAGGGGGCCGTCTTGGAGCCGGTGGCGTGCACCTTGTCGAACAGCTCGAAGCCGACGCCGTAGGTGGTGGAGCAGAACTGCTGGATCTCGTCGAGGGTCCCTGGCTCCTGGGCGCCGAAGTCGTTGCAGGGGAAGCCCAGCACGGCGAAGCCCTGGGGGCCGAAGCGGTCCTGGAGGGCCTGGAGGCCGGCGTACTGGCGGGTGAAGCCGCAGCGGCTGGCCACGTTGACGATCAGCAGCACCTGGCCGGACCACTCGCCGAGGCGGCGCTCCTGGCCGGCGGCGGTGCGCACCACCACGTCGCTCACGTTCACGGCCATGGGTTCCTGGGGAGGGGAGAACGCCGCGGACCCTAGCGGCCCAGCCCATACACTCGTACCCACCGGCATCCGAGGAGCGATGGCTGAGGCCTCCGCCGTCGCCGAGGTGGTGGCTCGCCAGCTGGAGGGTCTGCTGCAGGCGGGCAACTACGACGGCGCCAAACTGCTGCTGCAACCCGTGCAGCCGGTGGATTCCGCCGAGGCGATCGGCACCCTGCCGCGCACGCTCCAGGCCCTCGCCTTCCGGCTGCTGCCCAAGAACGAGGCCATCGAGGTCTACGAGTATCTCGACGGATCGGTGCAGCAGAGCCTGCTGGAGCGGCTGCGTTCCGGCGAGGTGCTGGAGCTGGTGGAGGAGATGTCCCCGGACGACCGGGTACGGCTCTTCGATGAACTGCCCGCCAAGGTGGTGCGGCGGCTGCTGTCGGAGCTGAGCCCGGCGGAGCGGCGGGTCACGGCCCAGATGCTCGGCTACGAGGCCGAGACCGCCGGTCGCCTGATGACGACCGAGTTCATCGACCTCAAGGAATTTCACAGTGCCCAGCAGGCCCTCGACATCGTGCGTCGCCGGGCCCGGGACACCGAGACGATCTACAGCCTCTACGTGACCGATGCCTCCCGGCACCTCAGCGGCATGCTGTCGCTGCGGGATCTGGTGACGGCCGATCCGGAGGACCGGCTCGGGGACGTGATGACCCGGGAGGTGATGAGCGTCACCACCGACACCGACCAGGAGGAGGTGGCCCGGGTGATCCAGCGCTACGACTTCCTGGCCGTGCCGGTGGTGGACCGGGAGCAGCGGCTGGTGGGCATCGTCACCGTCGACGACGTCATCGACGTCATCCAGCAGGAGGCCACCCGGGATCTGTACGCGGCCGGCGCCGTGCAGGCCGGCGACGAGGACGACTACTTCCGCAGCAATCTGTTCACCGTGGCCCGGCGCCGGGTGGTGTGGCTGCTGGTGCTGCTGGTGGCGAACACGGGCACCTCGGCGGTGATCGCCTCCGAGCAGCTGGTGCTCAAGCAGGTGGTGCTGCTGGCGGCCTTCATCCCGCTGCTGATCGGCACCGGCGGCAACGTGGGCGCCCAGAGCTCCACCGTGGTCATCCGGGGCCTCAGCACCCAGCGGCTGCAGTCCCTGGGCCCCTGGCGCACGATCGGCCGGGAGCTGGTCGCCGGGGCGCTGCTGGGCGCTCTGCTGGCGGTGGTGGTGGTGCCCTGGGCCTGGACGATGGGGGGCAGTGCGCTGGTGGCCACCGCGGCCGGCATCAGCCTGGTGGCGATCACCACCCTGGCCGCCACCGCCGGAGCGGCCCTGCCGCTGCTGTTCGACCGCCTGGGGCTGGATCCGGCCCTGATGTCGGCCCCGTTCATCACCACGGCCACCGACGTGGCCGGCGTGTTCATCTACCTCAGGACCGCCCAGCTGCTGCTTCCCCGGCTCGGCAGCGGCTGATCCGGGCCGGCGCTGGGGGTCGCGACGGCCCTTGATCCCCGTCGGAACGGCCTTCTCGGGCACTCCCATTTCTGAGAGGAGTTCACACTTCGTGATGTTACGCTTTACAGACAGTTATGGATCGGATCCATGGTCGTCGCCCTCGCCTTCGCCCAGCCCTCGACCTCCGACGCGGTCCACGTGGCCGAGACGCTCCAGGTGTCCGACACGGTCCAGACCGTGGTCCGCGCCTCCCCCGGCCGCTCCATGCCGCCGGTGGACGGCGACCTGGTCCGCTCCTACCTGCGGGACATCGGCCGCGTGCCGCTGCTCAGCCATGAACAGGAGATCACCCTGGGCCGCCAGGTGCAGGAGCTGATGGCCCTTGAGGAGCTGCGCGAGGAGCTGAAGATGCGCTCCGGCGGCACCGATCCAAGCCAGCAGGAGCTGGCGGCGGCGGCGGGCCTGCGGCCGGAAGTGCTGCGCAAGCGTCTGCATGCCGGCCGCCGCGCCAAGGAGCGCATGGTGGCCGCCAACCTGCGCCTGGTGGTGAGCGTGGCCAAGAAGTACACCAAGCGGAACATGGAGCTCCTGGACCTGATCCAGGAGGGCACCATCGGCCTGGTGCGGGGCGTTGAGAAGTTCGATCCCACCCGCGGCTACAAGTTCTCCACCTACGCCTACTGGTGGATCCGCCAGGGCATCACCCGGGCGATCGCCGAGAAGAGCCGCACGATCCGCCTGCCGATCCACATCACCGAAACCCTCAACAAGCTCAAGAAGGGCCAGCGGGAGCTCAGCCAGGAGCTGGGCCGCACCCCCACCCTGAGCGAACTGGCCGTGGCGGTGGAACTGCCCGAGGAAGAAGTGAAAGACCTGCTCTGCCGCGCCCGCCAGCCGGTGAGCCTGGAGACGAAGGTGGGCGACGGTGAGGACACCGAGCTGCTCGATCTCCTGGCCGGCGACGACCTGCTGCCCGCCGATCTGGTGGACGGCGAATGCCTCAAGGGGGACCTGCGGGCCCTGCTGGAGCAGCTGCCGGAACTGCAGGGGCGGGTGCTGAAGATGCGCTACGGCATCGACGGCGAGGAGCCGATGAGCCTCACCGGCATCGCCCGCACCCTCGGCATGAGCCGGGACAAGACCCGCAATCTGGAGCGGCGGGCCCTCGAAGGCATCCGCCACCACTCCCGCTCCCTGGAGGCCTACCTGGTGGCCTGAGGCTCAGTAGCGCGCGCGGCCGCCGCCGGCGCCAGCGCCGCCACCACCGGTGCGGGGCTGGGCCTTGTTGACCCGGATCATCCGCCCCATCCACTCGACGTCCTGCAGGTCGTCGATGGCCTTGGTCTCATCGGCCTCATTGGCCATTTCCACGAAGGCGAAGCCGCGCTTGCGGCCGGTTTCCCGGTCGAGGGGCAGGCTGCAGTTACGCAGGGCTCCGTACTGCGCAAACAGATGGTTGAGATCCTCCACCTCCGCATCGAAGGAGAGATTTCCAACGTAAATCGTCATGAACAGAAAAACAATTATGAACCGATTCGTCGATAGCCCTTGCAGGACGTTGTCACTCGCCGAAGAGAAATCTTTGAATCAACAGAAGCGTACAGCCCGGCTTGGCTGGCAGGCTGGGCCCCCTACGCAGGGCGACGGATGAAGGAGCAGGCGACGGCCATCGCCCTGGTGGCGCTCTGGGTGCTGGGCTGGGGCGTGGGTGGCTCGCTCATCGATGCCGGCCTCATCGGCGCCGGTGTCTACGACCTGGACGGCGGCCAGAGGGGAACCCTGGTCACCTTCGTGCTCTGGAGCCTGCTGTGGGGCGGGGTCGGCCTGAAGCTTTGGCGGCGAAGGGGCTCCGGCGGCTCCGAAGACGCGAGCGGCGGAAACGGAGCGCCCTGAACGGGCGGAACGCCTCGGCCTACTTGCGGATGCCGAGCAGCTGGGCGCCGTAGTGCTCGCTGAATTCGGCCTGGTGCTGCCAGGCGGTCAGGAGGGTCTTGGCGACCTTGCGGAGTTCCTCGATGTCGTTACAGCTGTCGATGGCGCGGGAGTGGACGGCGATCGAGAACTGGCGATTGAGGGAAAGGGAGGCCTGCATGTCCTGCTTGTGTTGTTTCAGAACGTTACAAGCAGTTGCCGGCTGGCGGGCGGAGGGTCGCTGAGCGGCTAACCGAACTGCGCCTCCCCAGCCGGATTCAGAAGAACTGGTCGAAATTGTCGAAGTCAACGGCGCTGAAGGTGCCGTCCTGCACCTGGGCCATCAGCCGCTCCAGCTGCACCCACAGGGCACCGCCGGTGAGCAGCGACAGCACGAAGGCCACCAGCAGGGCGGCGCCGGCGGCGAAGCCGAACACCTGCAGGCTGGCGCCGATGAACAGGGTCACCCCGATCACCAGGCCCCCGTAGGGAAGGGTCGTCTCCAGGTTGGCGATCGGCAGCAGGGCCAGCCGGTCCTGCTTCCAACCCTCCAACCGGTTCTGGATCATCCGGGCGAAGGTGAGCCCGCACAGGACGGCCATGGCCAGGCCGATGCCGGCCAGCATGTAGGGCGGGTAGGTGAGCGGGGCGTATTCCAGCAGGATCTCCATGGCGTCCAGATCGCCGTAGTCGCCGCTGGCCTGGTCCAGCCCTGCCTGCCGGAGGGTCACGGGAGCAGCGTCGAGGGCGGCCAGCAGCAGGGACACGGCGGGGATGGGGACGGGCGATCGCGCCCGACCCTAGGCGCCGGAGCCGCCCCGTCAGAGGGGCCCGTCAGCGGAACCCCTCAGCCGAACCGACTGCGGAAGCGATGGACCAGGGCGTTCAGGGCCAGCAGCAACAGACCCACGCCGACGAACACCAGACCCCGCAGCCCCAGGTCGGCCTGGGCCATGTCGATGGCCAGCAGCCGCAGCAGGCAGGCCCCCAGCCCCACCAGGGCCACCTGGCGGAACTGGGGCTCCCGCAGCACCACCCCCAGCAGGTAGACGGCCAGGGCTTCCGCCGTCCAGAGCAGGGTCAGCAGGGCCCGGTCGTAGCCGCTGGCCAGCACCACGGCGACGGCGATGAACAGGGGATGGCCGAGCCAGAGGTTGCGCCGGCGCGCCACCCGCCCGCCAACCCAGGCCAGGAGCGGCCACCCGCCCGGCTCGGCCAGCCGTTCGAGGTCAAGCCAGCGGCGGCAGGCCAGGACGAACACCGTCTGCAGAGCGATCGCCACCAGACCGGCGCTCTGGGCCGCGCCGGTGGCGGGGGGGAAGGAGGGCAGGCCGACGCTCAGGCCGACCAGCAGCGTCGCCACCGCCAGCCAGTAGACGATCACCCCGTAGACCTGCAGCCGGATGGCGAAGCGCCGCACCAGGGCCGGGCAGACCAGGAGCAGGGCCAGCAGCGTCGAGGCGACGGGTCGCCAGGGGGCGCTGATCTCCCCCTGCAGCAGCACCAGCACCGCCAGCAGGGACCCCTCGAGGAAACAGGGCTGCACCGCCCGCCAGCTGGGCAGCCGCGCCAGCTCCGGGCCGGCCCGGAAGAACCAGCCGTGGAGGCCGACGGCGATCGCCAGCAGCTCGATCAGCAGGCGGCCGCGCACCTGCAGGACCCCAAGGGTCACCAGCTCCTGGCTGGGCCCGATCACCACCAGGAAGGAAACGCCGAAGGCGGCCAGGTAGGCCAGGGAGAGCCCCAGACCCACCCGCACGGCGCCCCCCCGAAGCCAGCGGGTCCCGTCCAGGGCCCCGGCGGACAGCAGCAACCAGGCCGCCCCCGGCAGCAGCGGCGAGATCGGCTCGAGCAGCCACAGCACACCCTGGCCCGCATCAATGCCCAGCAGCGCCAGCCCGAGGCCCTGACGGCGGCCACCGCCGCCACAGGTGGTCAGCAGCAGGGCCAGGACCGCCAGGGGGAGCAGTCGGACCAGCAGGGGCAGCGGCTGCCAGGGTGCCTGGGCCAGCAGGGTCAGCCAGCCGGCCGCATGGGCCAGGGCGATCGCCACGGTCATGCCGTTCAGCAGGCCGGGGGGGCGCCAGCGGCGTGCCGCCACCAGGAAGGCGCCCATCACCCCCAGGCTCAGGGCCGAACGCCAGTCCTCCGGCACCACCAGGACGGTGCCCACGGCCACCAGGCCGCCGGCCAGCCAGCCCAGCAGGGGCGGCAGGGGCAGGGACACAGCGCGGCGCTGCAGCAGCACCTGCATGCCGGCCATCAGGCCCGCCCCGACCGTCAGCACCGCCCCTGTCTGCAGCTGATGCACCGGTGTACCGCGCAGCAGCGCGGCCCCCAGGCCACTCAGGGCCAGCACCCCCCCGGCGGCGGTGCTCAACCACCAGCCGACACGGCTGAGCGGTCCGGAGCCCTCCCGCACGGCGAGGGTCAGGAACAGGAGCGACTCCAGCAGCACCACCCCGGCCAGCAGCGGCCCATCGGCGATCAGCGGGGCCAGGCTCAGCAGGACCGCGAGCACCAGGGTCTGGCCCACCAGGCCATCGCCCAGGGCCAGCCAGCGCGGCCC
>NZ_JAYGHZ010000337.1:0-6503 GCF_034931285.1 Synechococcus sp. BA-120 BA3 | reverse complement strand
AACTCGCTCAGGCCGCACTCGGCCCTCCAGGGACTGACGCCCCTGGAAGCAGCTCAGCAGGGAGCTGCAGCATGACCACATCCACCCACTCTCATTCACCCTGGACCGATAAAGGGGGTCACGTCACGCCCCTTGGAGGCAACTCAACAGGGAGCTGCTGCATGACCAGAGCCACCCACTCTCAAAAGGCTTAGACCGATATATGGGTGGCTACTATGCCAGCTGGGCTGTTGAAGTCGTGATCGTGTGGAGTGTAAAAGAAAAAATACAACCCATAATCGAAGATAACTGTAAATTTATGCACTCCATGCGTATCGTTGTGTTAAACTCTGGGTGATAGCGTAGCTTGCAATTAAGGCGATCTCTTATAAAGAAGTGAATGAGAAAAGTGTAGGGCTTCCAAAGATACCAAAGATCGGGAAGCCCAAAGAAGGTCGCTGTACAGCGGCAATCCCCGAGCTGTTCAGCTAAAGGAGCAGGACAGCTGACCCGCAGTGGTGATAGTGACGTTCGCGTTCTTGTCGCCGGCGACAGAGGTATCTGAGAGGCAACGAACACCCGCTGCGTTGTTGCCGGTCCAGCTCCTAGTAATGGTTACTGGGCCAGGCAGAGCGCAACCACTTGGGGCGACACCCACACCACCAGACGAGATGAACGTGGCGCACTCCTTGCCGAGGCCAATGGCTTCACCAACGGCAGCGCCGGCGGCGGCTGCGTCACGGGCTCCGAGGAAGTTCGGCAGAGCAACGGCGGAGAGGATGCCGACGATAGCCACTACAATCATCAGCTCGATGAGAGTGAAGCCTTGTGCCAACTTAGACTTCTTCTCTCGCAGGCTGCGCATCAGTGCCAGTTTGGTCTTGGGGGAGATGTTCATTTGGAAAGCTCGACAACTGTTGACCTTTGCTAACTTACACAGCCTGAGGCGTGATGTCCATACCGACCCCTTGAGGATGGTGTGTGGGTTCCGATGTAGTGCTCCTGCTTGGGATCCCTTTACCAGGCCTCGCTTCTGAGGGAGAGCGGCCAAGTCAAGACAGGTCGGGTAAGTAGCCTTTTATGCCCTACTACGATCGTGCTTCCGTCGGACCTTTACGAGATCTAATGAATCTCTAATGAAAGCAATGGCGTTTTCTCGCCTCACTTGGTTGCTTCAGCGGCGTGCGCGGGCCTTTTCAATGCGCCGGCGCTTGCTGGGACTCAGCTTGCTGGCTGTTCTGGGAGGCTATGCCATGCTGATCGGGGCCACCGCTGTACTGGCAAATCACGAGCGGCGTGACCAGCACCGTGCCACCGTCGCCAGCGTGCGCCAGGTGCTCCTCTCGCGAAGACCCCTGCCTCACACGCTCGATGAGATTAGTGATTCCTTGGCACGGCTGATCAGCCCTAACTTCCTTAGCTGGGTGGAGACGGACCAGGGCATTCCTTATGGCGCAGCCGACCAGATCCGCCTGTTCACCATTCCCACCGGCGTGCCGCTGACCCGTCTGCCGGCCCTGCGAAGCGGCTATGGCCAGGTGGCCGTGCTTCGCATCGGGGAGCTCACCTACCTCACCAGCTCGGAGCAGATCCATCTCGGAGACGGCACGGTGCGCCTCCGCTTCCTGGAGGACATCACCCCCAAGCTTGCCCAGCAGCGGCTGCTGCTGATCCTGCTGGTGGTGGCCGCCGGCCTGGCCACACTGTTCACGGGTCTGCTGCTGCGGCCGGTGCTGGTGCGGGGCCTGGCCCCCCTGCACGACCTCGGCTTGCGCATGCAGGCGATCAGTTCCGACACCCTCGACAGCCAGCGGGTGCTGGTGGAGGCCCAGCCCCGGGAACTGGCGCCGATCGCCGTGGCCTTCAACGACCTGCTCGATCGCCTCTCGGCGTCCTGGGAGCGGCAGCGGGGCTTCGCCAACGGGGTGAGCCATGAACTGCGCACCCCCATCAGCCTGATCCGCAACTACGCCGGCCGTCTGCGCCGCCGCTCCCATGGGCTCTCGGAGGAGGATCTCGCCCAGCTGGCTCTGATTGAGGAGGAGGCGAACCGGATGGGGAAGCTGGTGAGCGGCCTGCTCGCCCTCACCCGCATCGATGCCAACCGCACCCTGATGCCCTTCGAGCCCTTCGATGTGGCCCAGGCGATCGAGCGGGTGGCCGAGCGGCTGCGCTCCCGCTGTCACGGACGGCTGCGGATCTGCCCCGGCGCCACCCAGGTGGCTCGCACCTTCGCGCTCGGGGATGCCGAACGCTTCGAGCAGTGCCTGGGAAACCTGATCGAAAATGCCCAGAAATACGATCCTGCCAGTGGTCCGATTCAGCTGAGGCTCGATGCCAGCCTCGATCGGGTGGTGGTGCACGTGATCGATGCCGGTCCCGGCGTTCCCGACCGCGAGAAGACGCTGATCTTCGAGCGCTTTGGCCGGGGTCGCCACGTCGGCGCCATCCCCGGCAGCGGCGTGGGCCTGGCGGTGGTGCGGGCCTTGATGGAGGCGATGGGGGGGAGCGTGACGGTGGCGGATGGGCCGGAGGGGGGCGCCGATTTCCAGCTGCGCCTCAAGGGCGCGGCTCCCCTTCTCGGAGCATGAAGCCCACGCCACGCACCGTCTGGATCAGGGTGGGCAGCCCTTCCGGCTCGATCTTGCGGCGCAGGTAGCGGATGTAGACGCCCAGCAGGTTCTCGTCGCCGATGTGGTTTTCGCCCCACACCTCGCGCAGGATCTCCTCCCGCTCCACCACCCGTCCGGTGCCGCGCAGCAGGCAGAGGAGCAGGTCGTATTCGCGCACGGAGAGGGAAATCGCCTGGCCCGCCCGGATCACCTCCCGGGTGGCGGTGTTCACCGTGAGGTCGGCGCAACGCAGCAGATCGGATTCGGCCACACCGCGCCAGTAGGCGGTGCGCCGCAGCTGGGCGCGGATGCGGGCCAGCAGCTCCTCGATGGAGAAGGGTTTGAGGATGTAATCATCGGCCCCCGAATCGAGCGCTTCGACGCGGTCGCGGATGTCGTCGTGGCAGGTGAGCATCAGCACGGGGGTGATGTCACCGCTGGAGCGCAGCCGCCGGCAGATCTCGACACCGCTGAAATCCGGCAACGTCCAATCGAGCAGCACCAGATCGGTGCAGGCGTCCCTCAGGTGCATCAGCGCCCCCTGGCCGTCTTCGGCTTCGCTGACGGCGTAGCCCTCGCAGTTGAGTTCTCCGGCCAGGAAGGTGCGCATGCGCTGGTCGTCCTCGACGATCAGCAGCCGCGACGGGGTGTTGGCCTCCGCCATCCTCAGCGGGGCGGCCCTTCCTTCAGCATGAAGCCCACGCCGCGCACCGTCTGGATCAGGGTGGGCTGGCCGGCGGGCTCGAGCTTGCGGCGCAGGTAGCGCACATACACATCCAGGAGGTTGTCGTCGCCCAGCCAGTTCTCACCCCAGAGGGCATCGAGGATGGCGCGCCGCTCCTGCACCTGATTGGGGTGGCGCAGCAGATGCATCAGCAGATCGAACTCCTTGGCGGTGAGATGAATCGACTCACCGCCCCGGGCCACTTCCCGGCTGGCGGGGTTCACCTCCAGATCGGCCATCCGCAGCAGGCCGCCTTCCTGCTCATCGATGCCGCTGCGCCGCAGGCGGGCCCGCACCCGGGCCAGCAGTTCCTCGATCGAGAACGGTTTGATCAGGTAGTCGTCGGCGCCGGAATCGAGCGCCTCCACCCGCTGCTGCACTTCATCGCGGGCGGTGAGCATCAGTACGGGGGTGGAGATGCCCCCTTTGCGCATGCGCCGGCACACTTCGACGCCGCTGAAATCGGGCAGGTTCCAGTCGAGGAGCACCAGATCCCAGGTCTGGCTGCGGATCCGGCCCAGGGCCTGCTGGCCGCAGGCCGCTTCTTCACACTCGTAGCCCTCGACCGCCAGCTCGGAAGTGAGGAAGCCGCGCATTTCAGGGTCGTCGTCGACGATCAGGAGGCGGGCGCTGGTCATCTGATCGGGAAGGCTGAACGACGCTCGGCCACGATGGAGGTCTGCACTCTGGAGTTGAGTGGCGTATATGGTTCACATTATACCAGCGTGAGAATTCACCGGCAAGCTCACCAGCAACTCGGTAGGAATCCCACGGCAACGCTTCCAGCTTGCCCTTGATCAGCTGAGTACAGCCCGAAGCCCTTCGCCCCTGGCTTGTCTTGACGTCCGAGCCAACAAAGGCATAAATTCCGCCGGATTTAATGGCGACCACAGTTATTCGGTTGTCAGGTTGATCGGCCGACCACCACATCGGCAACCGATCACGTTACTCTTCGGGCGCTCCTCATCAGCGCCTGTAACAGCGCAGATACGCACGACACCGGGTGAACCCCCCTCACATTGTGATACCCAAGCCCACTGGTGATGCCGACATCGATGCCGATCGGATCGGGGTGATGCCCTTGGTCGGACGACCCACCCTTGCGGAACGCATGGCGCGCTGGGGCCTGGCGATCGTGCTCATCTACGGGCTGATCGCCCTGGCCACCCCGCTGCTGGTGCAGGCGGGGGTCCTGCCCGATCCCAATGCGGGCCTGGAGAACCCCATCTACGCACCGCCCTCCTTCGGCCACTGGTGCGGCACCGATCGCCTCGGCCGCGACGTCTGCGTGCGCACGCTCTCCGGCAGCAGCGTCGCACTGCAGGTGGTGCTGAGCGCCCTGGTGCTCGCCCTCGCCATCGGCGTTCCCCTCGGCATGGTGAGCGGCTACCTCGGCGGCGGGGTCGACCGCCTGCTGGTGCTGGTGATGGACACCCTTTACACCCTGCCGGTGCTGCTGCTCTCGGTGGTGCTGGCCTTCCTGCTGGGCCGAGGCCTGCCCAATGCCGCCGCCGCCCTCTGCGTGGTCTACGTGCCCCAGTACTTCCGGGTGGTGCGCAACCAGTCGGCCCAGGTGAAGGCGGAGCTGTTCATCGAGGCGGCCCGCTCCCTGGGGGCCGGCCCGGCCTGGATCCTGCGCCGCTACCTGTTCCGCAACGTGATCACCTCCGTTCCGGTGCTGCTCACCCTCAATGCGGCCGATGCGGTTCTGGTGCTCGGCGGTCTGGGGTTCCTCGGCCTCGGCCTGCCGGAGACGATCCCGGAATGGGGCAGCGACCTGCAGCAGGCGCTGACCGCCTTGCCCACCGGCATCTGGTGGACCGCCCTGTTTCCGGGGCTGGCCATGTTCGTGCTGGTGCTCGGCCTCTCGTTCCTCGGCGAGGGGCTGGAGAACTGGCTGAGCGGCGTTCCGGCCGGGACGCGGGACTGAATGCTCCAGGGCCGGCAACGAACGCCTGGGGTAGCGTTCCATTGCAAGGTGGCTGCGGCGATGCCCTGGTGGTTGGATCTGTCCCTGCTGGCCCTGGCCGTGGCCCTCTGGGTGAAGGCGGGCAACACGCCCGACGACGTCTGGAGCGTCTTCCAGAAGTTCCTGGCCTTCGTGGCGGTGGTGGTGGTGCTGCTCGGCGGCCGCCAGCTGCTGCTGGAGATCCTGGCCCTGGGGCTCACTTTCTGGCTGCCGAGCGCCTCCCGCTTCGATGGCGGCCCCCTCAACAACGAAGCCGCACGGTCCGGGGAAGCTCCTCGAGGATGGCGCCTTCCGGGCTGAGGGCCGGATAGGGCCGCCCCTCGCGCCGGCACCAGTCGGCCACCTGCGGGTAGGCCCACTCGAACAGCAGCCGGGTGTACCGCTCCGGTGCCAGCCCTTCGCCCCGGCTCGGCAGGCAGCCCTTCGCCTGCCGCTGCCGCAGCGCCTCGAACAGCAGGATCGCCGTCGCTACCGACACGTTGAGCGACTGCACCATGCCCAGCATCGGAATCACGATCGCCTGGTCGATCGTCGCGGCCGTCTCCTCCCCCAGCCCCCACTTCTCCGCCCCCAGCACGAAGGCCGTGGGCCCGGTGAAGTCGCAGTCGCGATAGTCCACCGCCCGGGCCCCCAGGTGGGTGCCGTAGAGCCGGAAGCCATCGGCCCTGAGCTGGGCGATGGCGTCGCCGCTGCTTCGGTGCCGGTGCAGGGCCACCCACTTCTGGCTGCCCAGGGCCGTGCTGTTGAAGGTGGGCGTGCGCCCCGGGAGACTGACGGAATGGGCCTCAAGCACCCCCACCGCATCGCAGCTGCGCAGGATCGCCGAGAGGTTGTGGGGCTTGTCCACCTGCTCCAGCAGCAGCGTCAGGTCGCCCATGCGGCGATCGAGCACCGCGCGCAGGCGCTCGAAGCGGCGGGGCAGCAGCGGCATCGGCGTGGCAAAACGCCATCATCGGCGTTGCACTCCCTGTCCCCCGCGCCGCGTCCGCCATGGCCAGCCCGGTTGCCGCCGACTCCGGACGCCCCTTCGACCGTCGCGTCTACGCGATGGTGGCCCACATCCCCCCCGGCCAGCTGGCCACCTACGGCCAGGTCGCCGAGCTGATCGGGGCCTGGGGCTGCGCCCGCCAGGTGGGCTGGGCCCTGCGGCGCCTGCCCCTGCCCTCCGCGGTGCCCTGGCACCGGGTGGTGAACGCCCAGGGACGCATCGCCATGAGCC
>NZ_JAYGHZ010000336.1:0-6542 GCF_034931285.1 Synechococcus sp. BA-120 BA3 | reverse complement strand
GGATAGACCCCCAGCAGCGGCTGCAGCCGCCGGCCGTCGTGGGTCAGGTGGATGGCGGCGGGGCCGGGGGCGGCCGGGGCGGTGGCCAGGGCGTGGGTGGCGGCCTCCAGCACGGCCTCAAGGGCGGTGGTCTCCAGCCAGGGCATGTCCACCGGGCAGAGCAGCAGGCCCTGGTCGGGGTGGTGCGCCATCAGCCGGTCGAGGGCCAGCAGCGGCCCCTCCCGGGGTGGCGGCTCCTCCAGGACCGTGATCGGCTGGCCCAGCCCGTCCCGCAGGGGCCGCGCCAGGGCGTGGTGGGTCCGGTGGTGACTGAGCAGGGTGATCGGCAGCGGCAGCGCCGCCAGGCGCCGGAGGCTGAACTCCAGCCAGGTGCCCCCGGCCGGATGGGGCAGCAGGGCCTTGTCCATGCCCATGCGGCGGCTGGCGCCGCCGCTGAGCAGGCAGGCCCGCAGGCCGTTCATGCCAGCAGGCCGAATTCCGCCAGGGCCCGCGGCAGGTTGCGGTGCTCATGGCCCGGATGGCTGAGCTTCACCAGGGCGAAGCGCTGCAGCTCATCGAGCTCCCCCCAGGCGTGGGGGGGCAGGGTCAGCCCCAGCTGGCGGCAGGAGGCCAGTAGCACCTCCGGGGGGGCGTCATCCCGTTGCCAGGGGGCGCCACGGGCGGGCTCCAGCCGGCCGGCGGCGCCGGCGGCCATGGTGGCCGTGCGCTGCGCGAGCCAGTGGTCCAGCGCCACCAGGGACTCGGGGTCGTCGGGCCAGTCGAGCAGCCGCTGCCGTTCCCCCTCGTCGAGGTCGCTCCAGTGCACCAGCTTCAGCTTGACCCCCACCAGGTCGAGCTTGCGCCGCACCGCCATCGGAATGCAGCGCAGGTCGCCGACGAAGTCGGCCTCGAAGCCGAAACAGTGGTCGTGGCGGCCCATGGAGCCGGACCCGGGGTGGACCTGCACCCTAGGCAGCCGGGGGGCGGACCCTGGCGCTCAGTCCAGCTGCAGCACACCCCTGGTGCGCTGACGGCGCTCCTGGTCCTGCTGCTCGAAGCGGGCCAGGCAGTCCCCCTGGGGCACCAGGACGCAGCTCACGTACTCAGAGGCGTCGACCAGGGCGGCTCGGATGGCCTTGCCGGCGGGGGTGCGCTGGGCCTGGGACTGGTTGTTGCCGAAGTTGAGCGTGCCGGCGGCACCGGTGAGGGCCTGGCCGGTACGGCCCATGTTCGGCGCCAGCCAGAGGGCCAGACCCGCCGCCGGCAGCAGGTTCACGCCGCTGGCGCTGGCGCTGGCCGTGTTGCTGGCGCGGCCTTCCACGGTGCGGGACCCGACCACTTCACCGGTGCTGCTGTCCACCACCCGGATGTCGATCGCCACGTAGTCCTTCGTCTCCAGCTGCTGGTTCTGCTTGCCGAAGCCCAGCAGGCCGAAACTGCTGCCGGACTGCTTCTGCTCCACGTTGGTCTCGTAGGAGGTGACCGTGCCCAGAACGATGTAGCGCGCGCCGCGCATCTGCCCCTTGCGGGCGGCGTCGGGGCCCTTCTTGACGATCCCCAGTTCCGCCAGCTCCTGCTCGGAGAGCACGTCCTTGAGCTGGCGCCGCTCCACCACCTGCAGCGCGCCGGTGCCCTGAAGCTCGTTGGCCAGGGCGGCGGCCAGGTCATCGGCCACCGGCCCCTGCCACCACCACGTGGGCTGGGTGACGGTGTTCTTGAACGCCGGCACCGATACCGTGGGACGGGACACCGGCGGGCGGCTCTGGGCCAGCGCGGTGAGCGGAAGACCGGCGAGGGCGGCGCCGAAGCTGACTCCGAAGACGACCTGGCGGGCGACAGCGCCCAGGGTCAGCCTCTGCACGATTGACGACGTGGCCATGGCGCTGCGTCCTGAACCTGGGCCCGATGAAGCGGCCATTCAAGCAAGTTCCGGCAGCGGTTGGGCCTCCGCCCCGTCGGGATGGCGAACCCCTCCAGCGCTGGAACTGGCCCAGGCTCCACGGGCTTTCGTAGCCGATCTCACCGTGGGACCCCGCCAGGATTAGGTTCACTGAAGAGACCGCAGAGGCTTCTGACGAAGTCGCTCCCATGACCGCCACCGTCCCGTCGAGAGACGAGCTGCAGGATCACCGGCCCTCCGGGGCCAGCCAGGGTCCCCGGCCCGCTCCGATGTTCGAGCTGATCCCCTACGAGAAGTTCCGCGACACCCCGTCGGTGCGGTTCTTCGACATCACCGTGCCCAGCTCAAACAAGCGGGATCTGGTGGTCCACTCGGGTCCGGCGGTGAGCCCGCCGGACTGCCAGGAGACCGGCAGCTGGCAGTTCTATCTCCACCCCCACCAGGAGGACAACCTGCTCGCCATGCATGGCGGCCGCACCTTTTTCCTGGTCAACCTTGGCTGGAACTACCCCTATCACATCGTTCGCCTCGACTGCGGCGGCGACATCCTGCGCATTCCTCCCGGCACCTTCCACCGCTCCGTCTCCGATCCCGACGGCTCCCTGGTGCTCAACCAGGCCGTGCGCGAGGAAGGCGCCAGCGTGGTGCGCGAGTTCCGGGTGTACAACAGCCACCGCATTCCCCGGCTGTTCGCCGTCACCTCCAAGACCGCCCCCCTGCCCAAGCTGCACGGGGTGAGCTGGTAGGAGAAGGCCTCAGGCCGCAGCGACGCCGCCCAGCAGCGCGCCAAAGGCCTCGGCGGGCATCGGCCGGCCCAGAAGGAACCCCTGAAACTGGTCGCAGCCGAGGTTCTGGAGCATGCGCAGCTGCTCGGCGGTTTCCACCCCTTCGGCCAGGGTCATCAGCCCCAGTTCCTTGGCCATCACGATCGTGGCCTTGACGATGGCCAGGTCGGCTTCGTCGTTGCCCAGCCGTTCCACGAAGAACCGGTCGATCTTGAGCTTGTCGAGGGGCAGGGAGTGGAGCATGGCCAACGAGGAGTAGCCCGTGCCGAAGTCGTCGATGGCCAGGCTGAAGCCGCTCTCGGCAAGTTGCCGCAGCTGCTCACCGGCCCGGTCGGGATCATTGAGCAGGGCCGTTTCGGTGATCTCCAGCTCGAGGTTCTCGGGCACCAGGTCGTAGGTGTTCAGCGCCCCGGTCAGGAGCTCGGAAAGGGAGGGATGGTCGGCCCCCAGCTGCAGGGCCGAGATGTTGATGGCAAGCTTCCCCGGCCGCAGCCCCTGGCGATGCCAGGCCTGCAGCTGCCGGCAGGCCTCCTCGATCACCCACAGGCCGATGGTGTGGATCTGGCCGGTCTTCTCCGCCAGCGGGATGAAGACGTTGGGGGACACCATCCGACCGTTCTGGTCACGCCAGCGCAGCAGGGCCTCGGCCCCGGCGATCCGGCTGCCGCCCCGATCAATCTGGGGCTGGTAGAAGAGGCGCAGCTGCTCCCGGTCGATCGCCCGGCCCAGGCTGAGCTCCAGCTCGAGGCGCTCGCGCAGCTGCAGGCTGATTTCCGGCGTGTAGAAGCGCAGCTGGTTCTTGCCGTGCTGCTTGGCCTCCATCAGGGCCGTGTTGGCGAAGCGCAGCAGGGTGTCCGGGTCGGTGCCGTGGTCGGGGGCCAGGGCCACCCCGAGGGAGGCACTGGGCTGGACCGCCAGGCCGGTACCCATCCCGGGGGTGTTGCCGAGGGTGCGGCGGATCTGCTCAGCCCACTGCAGGGCCTCGCCCCGGTCGGCCATGGCCACGGGCCGCAGCAGGATGAACTCGTCGCTGCCCACCCGGGCCAGCCAGTCGTCGGGCCGCATCAGGTGCCGCAGGCAGCTGCCGCTGGCCTGGAGCACCTGGTTGCCGATTTCATGGCCGAGGCTGTTGTTGATCGACTGGAAATTGTCGAGGTCGAGGTTGATCAGGGCGACGCCGCGCTCGCTGCCGGCCGTGCGCAGCAGGCGGGCCAGCTGGCGGACGGCGGCGGCCTTGTTGGGCAGTCGGGTGAGGGGATCGACGAAGGCGATGCGCTCCAGCCGCTGCTGGATCTCGTGCTGTTCGCTGATGTCCTGGACCGTGCCCACCGTGGTGAGGGGCTCACCGTCGTCGCCGCGGGTGGTGCGCCCCCGTTCCAGCACCACCTTGAGCAGGCCGTCACCGAGCAGCAGCCGATGCTCGATCCGGTAGGGCCGGCCCGTGCGGAAGGACTCCTGGAAGGTGGCATCGACCAGGGAGCGGTCCTCCGGATGGACCGTGCGCAGAAAGGACGCATAGGAGGGGGCCGTCAGCTCCGGGGTGGTGTTGAAGATGCAGTAGGTCTCGTTCGACCAGAGCAGTTCCCCGGTGCGGTGGTTCAGCTCCCAGCTGCCCACATGGGTGAGCCGCTCGGCCTCCTGCAGCAGCGAGCCCAGCCGGGTGCTTTCCCGCAGGGCCGTGTCCAGTTCCGTGCGGTCACGGTGGCTCACCAGGGCCACCAGCCGGCCGCAGAGGTCGAGCACCTGGTAGCTCACGGACACGTCCCGGCAGGCGCCGCAACGGGCCCGGTGACGTGTGGCGAAGCTGCCCCTGGGCTGCTGCCGCATCACCCGCAGCTGGTCGCGCATCAGGTCGTCAGCGAGCTCCGCGTCCGCCTGGATGGCCGCCGGATTAAGGGTGAGGAAGTGCTCCCGGGCGTAGCCGAGCCGCTCGTGGGCCGAACGATTGCAGTCGATGAAATGGCCACTGGCCAGATCCAGGACAACAAGATCGTCGCTGCCCAGGTCGGCGGCGAAACGGAGTGCATCGCCGACGCTGTCGACGCAAGGAATCAGCCCCTGTTCCGCCGGGGTGCTGAACCAGAAGGATTGCACTGACGGTTCCATTCACGAAGGATCTTAGGCAGCGTTTTCATTGCTGACCAGGATGGGGAAGAAAACCCCCTGCCAGGCTGAAGCGCAGCGGGATGACGGCCTCACACCTGAAGATTTCACTGGAAACATGGGAAGTCCAGGGCCTCAGAAGTGAGGAAAAGAGAAGAATTCAATGCAGCCTGATCGCCCTGCCGACCTTGGTTTTCGGGGCTTGTCGGGCACGGCGACGGACGACGCCTCCTGGGGCTCAGTCGATCCGCAGGTCGATGGTGAGATCCGTCGGACGCTGGCGTCCCTGCCAGGGGGGAGCGTCGGGCATCGGCCTGTTCAGCGGCTCCGGGGCGGGATCGAAGCGGTGCCCTTCGGGGTGCAGCTGGAAGGCCCGATCGCCATCGGGGGTGCGCACCAGGAGCTCAAGGGGCATGTGGGGCGCGATCGCCGGATGCAGGCACGGGTAGAGCCGCTGGAAGCGGAAGCGAACCGCCAGCGGCGGGCCGGCCCCGTCGGCTTCGGGCTCCAGGGGCAGGGGCCGGCCGTTGATGAACAGCCGGCCGTCGCGGCGGAAGGCCCCATTGGCCAGCACCTCGAAACGGCGTAGGGAACCGTCGATGAAGCGGCTGGTGAACCCACCCTGCACCGGGGTGTCGCAGATCAGGGGCCAGGGCTCGGGAGCCGGCCGCAGCTCCAGGGCGGGCGCCGTGCCGTCGGGGTCGCCTCCCGCCTGCCAGCGCAGCAGGGGCGGGAAGCGCCACTCCCAGATGGCGCGGAAGGGCGCCGGATCCAGGGCCAGGCCATCGGCCGCCAGGTCGGCCTGGATGGCCTCCAGGTCGGCCCACAGCTGGCTGGGCAGCAGCTGGCGGTCGTGCAGGGCTGATCCCCAGTCGTGCAGGCGGTCGGGCCGGTGGCGGGGCTCCAGCAGGTGGGCCGCCAGGGCGCTCCACAGCAGGGCGATGGTGCTGCTCCACTCCATGCGGGGCAGGCTCTCCAGCGCCCGGAACTCCACCAGGCCCAGGCAGCCGGCCGGGGCTCCGGGGTTCCAGAACTTGTCGAAGCTGATCTCGCTGCGGTGGTTGTTGCCGCTGCGGTCGGCGTGGAGATGGCGCAGCGTCTCGCCGATCAGGCCCCGGACATCGCCGAAGGGTTCATCCGTGGGCTGGCCCTCGGCCTGCTCGATGGCCCGGTAGGCCAGCTCCAGGTCGAAGCATTCGCCGATCGCCTCATCCGGCCGGGGCGACTGGGAGGACGGGCCCACCCCGGGGCCGCAGAACAGATAGGCCAGGGACGGGTGCCGTTGCCAGTAGCGCAGGATCCCCGTCAGCCAGGCCGGCCGGGAGAAGAAGGGATGGTGGGCCAGGTCGGGGCCACCCCAGAGCAGGTGGTTGCCGCCGCCGGTGCCCTCCTGGCGGCCGTCGCCCAGGTCCTTCCAGCTGCGCAGCCCCACCCGCTCCCCGGCCTCCTCCAGCCGCTGCAGCCAGCGGCGGTACTTCGTCCAGCTGTGGCAGACGGGCAGGTTGATCTCCAGCACGCCGGGGTCGGCCGTCAGGCCCAGCACCTGCCAGCGCTCGCCGGCATCGAGGGGCAGCACGCCGCTCAGCCGGGGCGCCGCCAGGGCGCCGAGGCTGTCGGCCACCGCCTGCAGCAGCAGGCGCAGGGGTTCCCGCTCCAGCCAACGCCCCGGCAGGAATCTCCCTCCCTCCCCAGGGCCCGCCTGCAGCACCAGAAGCGTCCCCACCACCGCAGGCAGCACCCCAGGCACCGGAAAGCCCTCACGCTCCGACGTCATC
>NZ_JAYGHZ010000335.1:0-6554 GCF_034931285.1 Synechococcus sp. BA-120 BA3 | reverse complement strand
GGGCTGGGAGAGGGTTAGAAGCGGAGGGGGTGGGGGCGGGTGGTGCGGGTGTGGCCGGTGTGGCGGCCGGGGTCACGGGGGCCGGAGGCGCAGGAGCCTCGGGGGCCCCCGAGAAGCTGCGGGGGGGGGCGCCGCCGAAGCCCGTGCCGCCACAGGCGGAGAGCAGCAGGGGCAGGCTCAGCAGGGGTCCCGCCAGCGAAAGGGGGGGGCGGGGATGGGCCATCAGCTGGCCGCGGGCTTGATCACCCGCACGGCGCTGGCCCGCAGGCGACCGGACTTGGTGGTGGCGGGGGGCTTCTTGGCGGCGGCGGTGGTCGTGCCGGTGGCCTTGGCGGCGGCGCTCCTGGTGGAGGGGGCCTTGGCGGTGCCCGTCTTGGTGGTGCCCGTCTTGGCGGCGGATTTCCTGGCGGCGGGTTTGGCGGCGGCCTTGGTTCCGGCACGGGAACGGGACGCGCCCTTGCCGCTGGCGGCCTTGGCGGCCAGCAACTCCACGGCCTGCTCCAGGGTGATGGTGTCGGCGGTGGTGCCCTCCGGCAGGGAGGCGTTCACCTTGCCCTGCTTGACGTACAGCCCGTAGGGACCGTCGAAGAGCTGGATGGCCTCATCGGACCCCTCGGGCACACCCAGATCCTTCAGGGCCGTGCGACCGCCGCGGCCCTTCTTGGGCACGGCCAGCAACTCCAGGGCCCGGCTCAGCCCCACCGCCAGCACGTCATCCTCGGCCTTGAGGGAGCGGTAGTCCTTCTCCCCCTTGCCCTTGTCGTGGACGACGTAGGGACCGAAGCGCCCCAACCCGGCCTGCACCTTGCCGCCATCGGGGTGCTCGCCCAGGAGGCGGGGCAGCCGCAACAGCCCCAGGGCATCCTCCAGGCTGAGATCCTCGGGCTTCACCCCCTTGGGCAGGGAGGCGCGCTTGGGCTTGGGCACCTCCTCGCTCACCTGGCCGCGCTGCACATAGGGGCCGTACTGGCCGAACAGCAGGTACACCTGCTCGCCGGTTTCGGGGTCCTCGCCGAGGGACTCGGGACCTTCGGCCTTCTGGCGCAGCAGCAGCTCGGCCTTCTCGGCGTCGAGGTCGGCCGGGGTGATCTCCTGGGGCAGGGTGGCCTTGAGCAGCTCCTCGGTGCCGTCGTCGGCCACCCGCTTGGTCTCGAGGTAGGCGCCGAAGCGGCCGATGCGCACCACGCAGGGCAGGCCCTCCAGCACCACCGTGCGGGAGATGCCGGGGTCGATGTCGCCCTCCCGCTGCTGCACCTGGGTCTCCAGGCCCTTCTCCCCCTTGTAGAAGTTCTCCAGGTAGGGCAGCCAGGACACCTTGCCCGTGGAGATCTCGTCGAGGGTGTGCTCCATCTTCGAGGTGAAGGCCGTGTCCACCAGGTCAGGGAAGTGCTCCTCCAGCAGGGCCGTCACGGCGAAGGCCGTGAAACTGGGGGTGAGGGAGTTGTTCTGCAGGGTGGCGTAACCCCGGTCGACGATGGTGCCGATGATGCTGGCGTAGGTGGAGGGCCGGCCGATGCCCTCCTTCTCCAGGGTCTTGACCAGGGCCGCCTCGCTGTAGCGGGCGGGGGGCTGGGTCTGGTGGCCGAGGGCTTCGACGCCCCGGCAGAGGGGGGCATCGCCGACGGCGAGCGAGGGCAGCAGCACCTCCTGGCCCTCCAGGGCCGCATCGGGGTCGTCGCTGCCCTCCACGTAGGCGCGGAAGAAGCCGGCGAAGTCGATGCGCTTGCCGCTGGCCCGGAAGGTGGCGCCCGCCGCCTCGATGTCAACGGCCAGCAGGGTGAGCCGGGCATCGGCCATCTGGCTGGCCACGGTGCGCTTCCAGATCAGCTCGTAGAGCGCCAGGTCGCGGCCGTCGAGGCCGGTGTCCTTGGGTGTGCGGAAGCTCTCGCCGGCGGGCCGGATCGCCTCGTGGGCCTCCTGGGCGTTGCGGGCCTTGGTGCTGAACTGGCGCGGCGCCGGGCTGAGGAACTCCTGGCCGTACATGGCGCCGACGCAGTTGCGGGCCGCCGTCAGGGCCTGGTCGGAGAGGTGCACCGAGTCGGTGCGCATGTAGGTGATGAAGCCCCGCTCGTAGAGGGCCTGGGCCGTGCGCATGGTGTCGCGGGCCGAGAGCCGCAGCTTGCGGTTGGCCTCCTGCTGCAGGGTGCTGGTGGTGAAGGGGGGCACGGGCTTGCGCACCGTGGGCTTCTCCTCCACCGCCGCCACCCGCCAGGGAGAGGTTTCGACGGCGGACTTGAGGGCGGCCGCCTCGGCCTCGCTGAGCAGCTTCACCTTGCTGCCGGGCTTCAGGCCGCCGGTGGTTTCGTCGAAGTCGGAACCGCCGGCGATGCGCTCGGCGCCGACGTGGGTGAGCTTGGCCTCGAAGGGGGAGGCCGTCTGCTCCAGGCGGGCCTTGAGATCCCAGTAGCTGCCACTGCGGAAGGCGCGACGGGCCCGCTCGCGCTGCACCAGCAGCCGTACCGCCACCGACTGGACACGGCCGGCGGAGAGGCCCCAGGCCACCTTCTTCCAGAGCAGGGGCGAGAGGGTGTACCCCACCAGACGGTCAAGGATGCGCCGGGTCTCCTGGGCATGGACCAGCTCCATGTCCAGGTCACGGGTCTGGTCGAGGGCGCGACCGATCGCCTCCTTGGTGATCTCGTGGAACACCATCCGTTTCACCGGCACCTTCGGACCGAGCAGCTGGAGGAGGTGCCAGCTGATGCTCTCGCCTTCGCGGTCCTCGTCCGTGGCCAGCAGCAGCTGGTCGGCGTCCTTGAGGGCGTCCTTGAGCTCCTTCACCACCTTTTTCTTGTCCTTCGGCACCACGTAGAGGGGTTCGAAGCTGTTGGCGGTGTTGACGCCGAGGTTGGCCCACTTCTCGCCCTTGTGGGCGGCCGGAATCTCGCTGGCGTTGTTGGGAAGATCGCGCACGTGGCCCATCGACGCCTCCACCCGGAAGGTCTTGGGCAGGAACGCCCGGATGGTGCGGGCCTTGGTGGGGCTCTCGACGATGACCAGGGTGTGGGCCACGGGAAGGCGCGATACCGCTTCCTTCTTTATCGCATCGACGGGCCCGGCGGGTATCCGGGCACCAGACCGCCCCTCCAGATGGCGGCTACAGTCCGCCACATCGCGTGCCTACCCGAACCCTGTGGCCGACCTGTTTCTGGCAGCAGCGAGCTCCGTCATCCCTGCCCCCACCACCGCCGCTTCCGCCGCCGAAGCGATCGCCTCGGGTCTGGGAACCGGCGCCCTGGCCCTGCAGCTGAATGCCGGCGCGATTGCTCCGGAGGCGGCCGTGCTGCTGACCCTGGTGGTGTGTCTGATCGTCGACCTGGCCGGTGAAAAAGCCGCCAGCCGCTGGGTGCCCCCCATCTGCTACGGCGGCCTGGGCGCCTCTCTGGTGCTGCTGGCCCTGCAGTGGAACAGCCCCCTGGAGCCCTCCTTCCTGGGCTCCTTCCTGGCCGACAACCTGGCCATCGCCTTCCGGGCGGTGGTGGCCGCCTCCACCCTGATCTCCCTGCTGCTGAGCTGGCGCTACGTGGAGCGCAGCGGCACACCGATGGGGGAGTACGCCGCCATCCTGCTGGCCGCCACCCTGGGGGCCATGTTCCTGTGCGGCTCAACGGATCTGGTCAGCATCTTCATTTCCCTGGAGACCCTCTCGGTGGCCAGTTACCTGCTGGCGGGCTACATGAAGCGGGATGCCCGCAGTTCTGAGGCGGCCCTCAAGTATCTGCTGGTGGGATCGGCCGCCGCCGCCGTGTTCCTCTACGGCGCCTCCCTGCTCTACGGCCTCAGCGGCGGTGCCACCAGCCTGGCCACCATCGGCCTGGCCCTGCAGACGAGTGCCTCGCCGATCACCGCCCTGGCCCTGGTGTTCGTCCTGGCCACCGTGGCCTTCAAGATCGCCGCCGTGCCCTTCCACCAGTGGACGCCTGACGTCTATGAGGGTTCCCCCACCCCCGTCGTCGCCTTCCTCTCGGTGGGCTCGAAGGCGGCCGGCTTCGCCCTGGCGGTGCGGCTGCTGGTGGGTTGCTTCGAGAGCTTCGATGCCCAGTGGAAGTTCCTGTTCACCGTGCTGGCCGTGCTCAGCATGGTGCTCGGCAACGTCGTCGCCCTGGCCCAGACCTCCATGAAGCGGATGCTGGCCTACAGCTCCATCGGCCAGGCGGGCTTCGTGATGATCGGCCTGGTGTGCGGCACCGAGGACGGCTTCTCGGCGATGGTGCTCTACATGGCGGCCTATCTGTTCATGAACCTGGGCGCCTTCGCCTGCATCATTCTCTTCTCGCTCCGCACCGGCAGCGACCGCATCGCCGACTATGCCGGCCTCTATCAGAAGGATCCCCTGATCACCCTGGGGCTGAGTCTCTGCCTGCTGTCCCTCGGTGGCATCCCGCCCATGCTGGGCTTCTTCGGCAAGATCTACCTCTTCTTCGCCGGCTGGGCCGACCACCAGTACCTGCTCGTCGTGGTGGGTCTGGTCACCTCGGTGGTGTCCATCTACTACTACATCTCGGTGATCAAGATGATGGTGGTGAAGGAACCCCAGGAGGCCTCCGATGTGGTGAAGGCCTACCCCGCCATCACCTGGAATCTGGCCGGCATGCAGCCCCTGCGGGCCGCCCTGGTGGGCTGCGTGGTGATCACGGCCGTGGGCGGAGTACTCTCCAGCCCGCTGTTCGACTGGGCCAGCTCCACCGTGGCCGGCACCCCGATCCTGCAGCAGGCCATCGCCGCCGCGGCCATCGCCCCGCTGGGCTGAAACCGGGGCCGGTTTGCCTAGCCTGGCCCCCATGGAATCCCTCTCCCCACCGGTGGCCGAACTGGTCCACGTGTCGAAGGTCTACGGCAGCGGCGACACCGAGGTCCGCGCACTCGACGACCTTTCCCTGACAGTCCAGCAGGGCGACTACCTGGCGGTGATGGGGGCCAGCGGCTCGGGCAAGAGCACGGCGATGAACATCCTCGGCTGCCTGGACCGCCCCAGCGCCGGCAGCTACCGGCTCAACGGCACCGATGTGGACAGCCTCGACGACGATGAGCTGGCCGACCTGCGCAACCAGCAGCTGGGCTTCGTGTTCCAGCAGTTCCACCTGCTGCCCCAGCTGAGTGCGATCGACAACGTGATGCTGCCGATGATCTACGCCCGCGTGCCCAAGGAGGAGCGGCGGCGGCGGGCCCTGGCGGCCCTCGACCGGGTGGGGCTCTCCCACCGGCTCGAGAACAAGCCCAACCAGCTCTCCGGGGGCCAGCAGCAGCGGGTGGCCCTGGCCCGGGCGATCATCAACGATCCGGCCATGCTGCTGGCCGACGAGCCCACCGGCGCCCTCGACTCCCACACCACCGAAGAGGTGCTGAGCCTGTTCGGCGATCTCAATGCCCAGGGGATCACCATCCTGCTGGTGACCCACGAACCCGAGGTCGGCGCCAGGGCCGACCGGGTGGTGCACTTCCGCGACGGCCGCATCAGCGCCTGAGCCGCCCTCAGCCCGGCGTCAGTCGGGCAGCGGCAGGGACGTTCAGCTTCTCCCCGGGCAGGGGCAGGGGGGAGCGGGGACGCTCGAGGGTGGCGATCAGCTGACCCATCAGCAACGCGACCGCATCGGTGGGGCCGCTGCCGTCGGGTCCGGCCAGGCCGGCGAACAGGCCGCCGCCCGGATCGAGATCACCGGGATCGGTGGCCACCCAGCCGCCGTCCTGGGGCAGGCGCAGCTCGAAATGCAGGTGGGGACCGGTGCTCAGGCCCGTGCTGCCGACCCGGCCGATCACCTCGCCCTGGCGCACCATCTCGCCGTCCTTGACGTAGAGCTCGGAGAGGTGGCCGTAGAGGGTGCGGCGCCGGGGCCGGTCGTGCTCCAGTTCCACCGCCAGGCCGTAGCCGCCGGCCAGGCCGCTGCTGACGACCCGCCCGGAGAGGGCGGCCACCACCGGTGTGCCCTCGGGCGCCGCCAGATCACGGCCGGCGTGCATCAGCCAGCTGCCCAGGACCGGATGGAGTCGATAGCCGAAGCCGCTGGTGGTGACGGCCGAGCCGATCAGGGGGAAGAGCAGCCGCTGGTTGCCGTTGCCGATGATCGGAGCGGGCCGGGGGGTGACGCGGAAGACGTCGGTGAGGCGAAAGCTGCCGCCGGCGCCGGTCAGCAGGGCACTGACGGGAACGGTGATCGGCGGCAGGGGGGAGGCATCGAAGCCGAAGCCGCCGTAACCGGCCCCACGGCCTCCGGCCACCAGATCGCCCTCGCCCAGTCCGTCGCTGAGGCCATCCTTGCGGCCGCGGCCGATGATGATCACCCCGGTGCTGCACTCCTGGACCGAGAGGGCGCCGGCCTTGCAGGCCCGGCTCCGAGTGGCAGCCTCCTGCGGCGACAGCAGCGAGCCGCGCACCCGGACACGCTCGGCGGGGGTGACGACCCCCTCCCGCACCAGGGCATCCAGGGAGGCATCGAAGCGCCGCGGCGGCTCGGGCCGGCGATCCGCCGTTCCGGGGCGAAGGATGGCCGGGGGCGCGTCCCCGGTGACCGGGGGCGGGGGGGCCAGGGGCTGCACCGGTGTCTGGAACTCGGGGC
>NZ_JAYGHZ010000334.1:0-6570 GCF_034931285.1 Synechococcus sp. BA-120 BA3 | reverse complement strand
GCTTCACGGTGCGGGCCGAGAACGTTGGAGCGCTGCAGGAACGGCTCGACGCCCTGGCCAGCCGCTGGCTCGAAGCGGCGGGCGATGGCCGCCCGGTGGAGCCCGAGGCCCTGCTGCGGCTGGAGCGCATCGACCGGGAGTTCTGGCGCCAGCTCCAGCGGCTCGCCCCCTTCGGCATCGGCCATCCCACCCCCCTGTTCTGGAGCAGCCGCTGCCAGGTGGTGGAGCAGAAGCTGCTGCGCGGCGGCCACCTGCAGCTGCAGCTGGCCCAGGGGGAGGCGCGGCTGCGGGCGATCGGCTGGCGCTGGCAGGGACCCGACCAGTGGGCGGGCCCGGTGGATGTGGCCTACCGCCTGCGCCGCGATGACTGGCAGGGGGTGGAACGGTTCCAGCTGGAGCTGGAGGCGATCCGCTGCAGCGGCGGTGACACCGTGGTGCTGCAGCGCCGCGACCGCACCTACTGGTGCCGCCGCCAGGGGGACAGCCTGGTGATCCGCAATGCCGCCGGCGAGGAGCTGTCCTCCGCCATCCCGCCCGACGGCACAGGCCCCGCCGCCCTGGTGGATCCGCCCCACCCCTACGTTCAGGGGCTGATGCGGGAGGCGGCCATGGCCCTGGGGATGGTCGAAGGATGAGCCGGTCCCCGCTGGCCCCGGTGCGTTCCCTGCTGCTGCTGGCGCTGCTGGGGGCCGTGGTGGGGCTGGCCTGCTGGCCGCTCAACCGCATCGACCTGCTCCAGGATCGCCTGCTCTCCACCCTGCCGGCCTTCAGCGGCGGCGGCTGGAGCACCACTGGCTGGCTGCTGGCCCTGGCCCCGATCCCCCTGGTGCCGCTGCTGCTCTGGTTCCAGCGGGGACCCTGGCGCCGCGGGGCCGGCTCGGGCATTCCCCAGGTGATGCTCTGCCTGGAGGATCCCCACCGGGGCACCCGGCTGCTCTCCGCCGCCCCGACCGGGGAACGGCTCGGCCTCTGGACCGTGGCCAGCCTGGCCCTGCTGCCCCTGGGCCGCGAGGGCCCGGTGGTGGAAGTGGGCGCGGCCGTGGGCCAGGCCCTGCTGCGGCGCTGGCCCGGCCTGCTGCACCGGGCCAGCCGGGGCCACCTGCTGGCCGGAGCCGCGGGGGCCGGTCTGGCCGGCGGCTTCAACACCCCCCTGATGGGGATGATCTTCGTGGTCGAGGAACTGACTGGCAGCTTTCAGCAGCGGCTGGTGTGGCCGGCGCTGGTGCTGGCCAGCGCGGCGGCCCTGGTGAGTGGCCTCGGCGGCCAGCCGATGTTCGCCCTGGGGATCAACCCCAGCCCGGTGGCGGAGATCGAGCAGCTGCTCTGGGCGATCCCGATCGGCCTCGGCGGCGGGGCGCTCGGCGGCCTGTTCGCCTGGCTGCTGGTGCGGGCCACGGGCCACATCACCCCGCTCGCCCGCCGTCAGCCCCTGCGCCTCGGCCTGGCGGCGGGGGTGGCCCTGGCCCTGCTGGCCCTGGTCACCGGCGGCGCCAGTGGTGGCGATGGCGAGACCCTGATGCGCCTGATCCTTGATCAGGATGCGGACACCACCATCGACGGCAGCTGGATCGTGCTGCTGGTCTCGCGGTTGGCGGGGCCGGTGCTGGCCCTCTCCGCCGGGATCCCCGGGGGCTTGATCGACCCGGCCTTCGCCATCGGGGGTGTATTCGGCGCAGGGGTGACGCGGACCCTGGTGGGGGATCCCCATCTGGGCCTGGCCCTGGGGATGGCGGCGGGGCTGGCGGGCGCCACCCAACTGCCGCTGATGACGATCGCCTTCGCTATTCGCATGGCTGGGGACCAGCAGCTCATGCCGGGTCTGGTGGCCGCCGCTGTGATCGCGTCCTACACGGGTCAGGCGATCCAGCGCCGACCAGTGTACCACGCCCTGGCGGACCTGCTGGTGCCGGAGCGATCAGAGGGCGCCGCGGCGGTAGTAGAGGATGAAGATCACGGCCGGACCGGCCAGGGTGATCAGGGCCAGGGCGCCGAAGTTGGAAATGAGATGGAAATCGATACCCATGGTGCGGCTGCCGGCGAGGGGGACAATCGGCCAGGAGTGTAGGTCGCCCGGCGGCTGCTTGAGGGCGTCGCCCCGGCGGCCGTGATCGGTTGTCATGGCTGGCGGGGGCGTGGGCTGGGAAGACGGCCTCGGGTGTGAGTGAATGGAGCGACCCCGTGGCGTCCCCGTGCCCCGACCCGAGCACTGGCAGTGCATCAGCGGCTGCGGTTCCTGCTGCCGCCTCGATCCGGCCCTGCGGGGCGACGCGATCGAGGCCCTCGATCCCGATCAGCAGGAGCTCTACTTCGCGATGGTCGGGGAGGATGGCTGGTGCCGCCATTTCGACACCGGTTCACGACGCTGCCGCATTTATGCGGAACGCCCCGACTTCTGCCGGGTCGATCAGCTGGTCGCGCTGTTCGGCCAGCCCGGCGACGACCCCGATGCCCTGGCCATCGCCTCCTGCCGGCAGCAGATCCGGGCCGAGCTGGGTGGGTGCCATCCGGTGATGCGCCGTTTCCTGCGGACGATCCGCCAGCCCTCATGAGCAGCGCCCCCGGATCCCCGGCCCCCTCCAGCTGGATCACGGTGTTCCTGAGCACCGCCACCACCGTCTTCCTGGCTGAACTGGGCGACAAGACCCAGCTGGCCGCCCTGCTGCTGTCGGCCCAGTCGGGCCGGCCGGTCGTCGTGTTCGTGGGCGCCTCACTCGCCCTGATCTGCTCCAGCCTGGTGGGGGTGCTGCTGGGGCGCTGGCTGTCCACCGTCATGCCGCCCCACCAGCTGGAGCGGGCGGCGGGGATCCTGATGGTCGCCCTGGGGCTGTGGCTGGGCCGCCAGGCGGTGCTGCACCTGGCACCGCTCCACCTGCTCAACGCCTGAGTCCGTCACCCGCCGCGCCATGCCGCTCGCCCTGCTCGCCTCCACCTTCGCCACCGTCTTCCTGGCGGAGCTGGGCGACAAGACCCAGCTGGCCATCGTCAGCATCAGCGGCACGTCCAACCGGCCCGGGGCGGTGTTCGCCGGCAGTGCCTTCGCCCTCGTGCTGGCCAGCCTGGTGGGGGCGGCGGCGGGCGGTTCCCTCTCCAGCGTCATCCCCACCGATGGACTGCAGCTGGCGGCCTCCGCCGGCTTCCTGATCATCGGCACCCGCCTGATCCTGCGCTCCGGCGCGGCGGACGCTGAGGCTGCCGCTGCGGCCTCCGAAGCCCCCGCCGGGGACTCCGAGACGCCCGCTCCTTAGAGTCCCCGGGTGACGCACGCCGTGATGGCGGGCGCTGCCGGGCCATCCCCCGTCCACGGAGGCCGTCGACCCCCCTGGCGCTCCGGACCACCCTGGCCATCGCGCTGCTCCCGCAGTGCCATCCTCCGCGCATGTCCCATCCGATGAAGTTCACGGTCGCCGATCTGCTCGACCATCTCTCCACGACCGATGCGGTGGCCCTGGCCAAGCTGGAGAAGTCGCTGGGCCTGACCACCAAGACCTGCAAGCAGCAGTTGCGCATCGGTCTGGATGCCCTGCTGCGGCTGGGGCTGGTGGAGGAGGACGGGGAAGGCCTGCGCGCCCGCGAAACCCCTGAGCTGATCCCGGCCCGGCTGCGCTGCTCCAGCAAGGGCTTCTGCTTCGCCCTGCGGGAGGACGGCGGTGAGGACATCTACATCCGTGACCACCAGCTCAACCACGCCTGGAATGGCGATCGGGTCCTGGTGAAGATCACCCGCGAAGGGGGCCGCCGTCGCTCGCCGGAAGGGGGTGTCCAGTGCATCCTCGAGCGCCAGACCCCCAGCCTGCTGGCCCAGGTCGAGCGGCAGGACGGCCAACTCGTTGCCATCCCCCTCGACGACAGGCTGCTCACCGCCGTCGCCCTGCCCGAGGAGGACGCGGTCCACCTCGACCAGGCCGAGGAGGCGGTGGTGGAGGTGAAGATTGACCGCTTCCCGGTGGCCCAGTTCGGCCCGGCCGGCCACGTGGCCCGCAGCCTGCCGGTGCACGGCGGTGAAGCGGCCGACACCGACCTGCTGCTGGCCAAGCACCGCCTGCAGGAGCGGCCGGCCTCCCCCCGCGCCACCCTCAAGCAGCCCGTCGCCAAGGGCCGCGCCGACCTGACGGCCCTGCCCACCCTGATCCTGGAGACCTGGGAGGGTGGCGAAGCCCCGGTGCTGCCCGCCATCTCCCTGGAGGAGCGGGAGGGCGGCTGGCGGCTGTGGGTGCACAGTCCCGCCGTGGCCGAGCGCATCGGCATGGGCAACAGCCTCGACACCTGGCTGCGGGAGCAGGGCGAGGCGATCTGCCTGGGACGCCGCTGGCTGCCCCTGCTGCCCCCCGCCCTCACCAAGGCCTGCGGCTTCCGCCCGGGCGAGAGCCAGGCGGCGGTGTCGGTGGCCCTGGAACTGGACGCCGAGGGGGGCCTGGAACACTTCCGCTTCAGCCTCAGCCAGATCAGCCCCGATGCCCGGGTGGACCGGGCCGCGATGCAGGCCCTGGCCGAGCGCAAGCCCAAGGCCCGCACCGTCCCCGCCGCCCTCAAGCCCCTCAAGGACCACCTGCCCCTGCTGGAGCAGCTGGTCCAGCTGAGCGGCCTGCTGCGCCAGCGGCGCCTCGCGGCCGGCTCGATCGACCTCGACCTGCCGATGCCTGGCATCGACAACCTCGGCGACCTGCGGGTGCCCGCCCCGGACACGGCCCTGCAGGGCTGGCTGGTGGAGCTGCCCACCGAGGATCCGGTGGCGATCCTGCGGGAGGCGGTGCTGGTGGCCCACCGGGCCCTGGGCCGCCACCTGCTGGCCCTGGAGCTGCCCGCCCTGTTCGCCCTCAACCCGGCGGCGGACGCCAGTGACATCAACGACGTCGCCAAGGCGGCCCTGGCCCTCGACATCCCGATGGAGCTCAGTGCCGATGGCAACGCCAGCGCCGCCGAGCTCGCCGCCGTCTTCGCCGCCACCGATCGTGGCCGACCCCTGCAGCAGCAGCTGCGCGATGCGCTCCGGCCGGTGCAGCTGGCGGCCGAGGCCGGCCCCCACGCGGTCGCCGGTGAGGAGACCGCCGTGGCCCCCTGGTGCTGCCCGGCCCTCCACTACGCCGACATCTGGAACCAGCAGTTGCTGGTCAGCCTGCTGGTGGACGGCAAGGACCGCCCCAGTGTGCGCCACAAGATCAGCACCGACCTGGCCAGCGACGCCTGCCACGGCAGCACCGACTGGCCCCTGCTCACCCCGGGTCAGCTGGCCCCCTACCAGCAGGGCCTGGAGCACGGCCTGGCCCAGCGCCTCAACGGCCGCTGCCGCTTCCTGCAGGAGCTGCAGGCCGATGTGCTCGCCCTGGCCCAGGCTCGCCACACCGAGCCCCTGGTCGGCCAGACCCTGCCCGGCGTGATCAGCGGCGTGCAGAGCTACGGCTTCTTCGTCGAGGTTCCCCCCTCCCAGGTGGAGGGGCTGGTGCACGTCAGCTCCCTCAAGGACGACTGGTACGAGTACCGCTCCCGCCAGAATCGCCTGGTGGGCCGCAAGTTCCGTCGCACCTACATGGTCGGCGACGGGGTCGATGTGGAGATCCAGAAGGTGGATGCGCTGCGCCATCAGATCGATCTGGCGGTGCTTCAGCCCGAGGACTTCGAGCAGGTGGAGGAGGGCGCCGCCGATGGCGCCGCGGACGACGATGCCGATGACGCCCCCGGCGACACGGACGAGGGCTGAGCCGCCGATGGCACCGTCCTCGCTTCCCGTGGTGCTGGCGGTGTCCGGCGCCTCCGCCCAGCCCCTCGCCGAACGGGCGCTGCAACTGCTGCTTGAGGACGACCTGCCGGTCGAGATGGTCACCAGCCGCGGGGCGATCGGGGTCTGGCAGGCGGAGATGGGCCTGCGGGTGCCGTCGGAGCCTGATGCTCAGGAGCACTTCTGGCGGGAACGCACCGGGTGCAGCTCCGGCCGGCTGCACTGCCACCGCTGGAACGACCAGGCTGCCGCCATCGCCAGCGGCAGCCACCTCACCCGTGGCATGGTCATCCTGCCGGCCAGCATGGGCACCGTCGGCCGGATCGCCTCCGGCGTGGCGCTCGATCTGATCGAACGGGCGGCCGATGTCCACCTCAAGGAGGGACGGCCCCTGGTGATCGCACCGCGGGAGCTGCCCTGGAACCTGGTGCACCTGCGCAACCTCACCCGCCTGGCCGAGGCCGGGGCCCGCATCGCCCCCCCGGTTCCGGCCTGGTACCACCAGCCCACCACGATCGGTGAGATGGTGGACTTCCTGGTGATCCGTGTCTTCGACACCCTCGGCCTCCAGCTCGGCTCCCTGCAGCGCTGGCAGGGGCCCGTGGGCCGGCCCGCCCCGGACGAAGTCTCCACCCCCTGACGCTCCGGACCGTGCTGCATCGCCTGCTGCTGCTCCCCCTGCTCTCGCCGCTGCTGGTGACCCTGCTGGTGGCGGCCCTCAACCCCAGCCCCTCCCTGGCCCTGCGGCTGCTCACCTGGCAGACCCCGTCGCTGCCGATCGGCCTGTGGATGGCCGTCGCGGCGGGCGGAGGCGCGGCCCTCAGTGCCGGCGCCACCGCCCTCGCCCTGCGCCAGGG
>NZ_JAYGHZ010000333.1:0-6603 GCF_034931285.1 Synechococcus sp. BA-120 BA3 | reverse complement strand
GTGCGGCCCTGCCTGCTGGCCGATGGCGAGGGCTGGCGTGTCGGGCCCCTTGTCGCCGACAGTCCCGCCGCCGCCCGGGCCCTGCTGGAGGGCCTGTTGCAGCGCCATCCCGGCCCGGTGCTGATCGATGCCCCCGGCGCCAATGGCGCCGCCGCCCCGCTGCTGGCGTCGCTGGGGTTCAGCCCTGTCTCCCGCACCCTGCGCATGTACCGGGGCGTCCCTCCGGCGGTGTCGTTGGCGGACGTCTACGGCCTGGCCTGCCTGGAGCTCGGCTGATCGCGGGCGCGGCTGACCCCCAGCCCAGCGATGGCGCCCCTACCTTCAATGCCATGCCTTCGCGCCCCCCATTCCCGTTCCCCGGCCTGGTGCTGCTGGCGCTGGCCCTGGCGGCACCGCTGGCGACCGGTCGTCTGCGGGCGGCGCCGATCCCCCTGATGGAGCCGGCGGGCATGGACCTGCTGGTGGCGAGCGGCGCACGGGACGACTACGGCCCCCTGGCCGAGCAGTTCCTCACCCAGGCCAACCTCGCCTACTGCGGCGTGGCGAGCACCGCCATGGTGCTCAACAGCCTGGCCGTGCCCGCCCCGCCCGTACCGGGCTACGGCCGTTACCGCTTCTGGACCCAGGAGAACGTCTTTGACGTGCCGGCCGGCCGGGAGGTGGTGAGTGCTGAGGTGGTGCGGCGCCAGGGCATGACCCTGACCGAACTGGCCGGCCTGCTGGCGGCCCACGGCGTGGAGGCCGAAGCGATCCACGGCGACCAGCTGAGCCTCGAGCAGTTCCGTGCCCTGCTGCGCGCCAACCTCAGCCAGCCCGGCGACCGCCTGGTCGCCAACTACCTGCGCCCGGCCCTCGGCCAGGCCGGCGGCGGCCACATCGCCCCGCTGGCCGCCTTCCATGCCCCCAGCGACCGGGTGCTGATCCTCGATGTGGCCCGCTACCGCTACCCCTCGGTGTGGGTTCCGGTCGCCGACCTCTGGAAGGCGATCCGCACCCTTGATTCCACCTCGGGCCGCAGCCGCGGCCTGGTCACGATCCGACGAACATCCGGCGCGTGATCCCGATCAGGAGACGTCAGAGCAGCGCCCATGCCTTCAGTCCACGCCCCATGGCCTAGACGAAACAAGAATCTTCCAACGACGTGACAATCTTCTGGTGATCTGCTTCGTTCCAGAGGAAAGCGCCCGAAGCGAATAGCCATTGAATGCGGCCAAGAGGCAGGATCTGAGCCCATGGAAAAGATAGTTGTTGCTGAAGTAAGCTTCGGCAAATCTAAGCTGATTGTTGGCATGGATCCTGTGGATTGGGGGGATTTGATCCCGCATCGCTGCACCATAACGAGAGTAAAATCCTTCAACGCGGGACATCACACTTTTTTCTCTGAGCCGAAGATTCTTTGGGCTGGTCAGCTGATCAGGCGATCCCTCATTCTTGATCACTAGAGGTAGCTCAGTGAATGCCGTGGTGAATCCGGCTCCCAGGCAACGCAGATACAGATCAATGTCACCGCCAACCCGATGTCGCTCATCAAAGAGACCGACGTGGTCAAAGACACAACGGGAGAACAGCAAGGCAGAGGGACCGGAACGCAGAAAATGCCTGCCGACGAGCAGCGATTGATACATCGGCGACATATAGCGATTGAAATCAGGTGTCTGCGAATCAAACTCCGATTGACCGTTCCACCGCACCTCCACTCCGCTGAGGGCGATGCCATGGGATGGCTGCCTCTGCAGCGTTGAGACCTGGACGTTCAGGTAGTCCGGTCTCCAGGTATCATCGGAATCAAGAAAAGCAATGAATCTCCCTCGGGCAACGCGCAGGCCATGGTTGCGTGCAGCACCATGTCCGACGTTGGATTTCAAGCTGATCAGATGGACATCAGGATAGTTCTGCTGAACGAAGCTAACGGTATTGTCCTGCGAGCAATCATCAACAACAATGATTTCAACGGTACCACCATACTCTTGGGCATAAACAGACCGAAGCGCCTCGCTGAGCTTATGGGCGCGATTGTACGTGGGCAGAATAACAGAGACATCGATACCGGTCATTCGTCTAAATCTTGCTGACTTGAATGTCCTCTTGTCTGAAGTCCAATGGATCCGAGACAGAGGCCACGATGGCATTCTGAATGCACTCCATACAAGCTCCTTCGGCCCCGGGAAGTTGGACATTCAGCAGGCGCGCCAATGTAGGCGCGAAATCGAGAGCAGAAACGGATCGACTGATTTCTCCCGGTGGCACTCCCGGCCCAGTCACAAAGACGATGCCTTCCGGCCTGTGATCCCCGGTACGGACACCGGCGTAGGAATTGTGGAGCCGACCGATCTTCGCGGACTCAATCGACTGTGGGAAATCCTTTCGATGCCACTCAACGATCAGGTCTGGAAGATCGGTAAGGTGATGGCCTTCGTAATGGTGGGAGGTGCGCAGGATCTCCTTCACCACCGGCTCCCCTGTGTCCACATAAACAATCGCCTTCAGTTCCTCCACCAGCTGCTGGCAGACCTGCTCATACTGATCTCCCATGTTGACCTTTCCGCGCGGCTCTCTGCCAACCACATTGATGCGGATCGCTCCGCAGGCGTCGTTGTTGCTCAGCATGAAGTACCGGCGATCCTGCACATGAAGCGTCACTGCCGCGAAGTCGGGCACGGGAAACGCCAGGCCTGGGTCCAGGAACTTTCTGAATCGCCACAACAGCAGCTCGGGGCTTCTTGCATAGGTCCGAATCTTCCTGGCAAGGCGATCAGCCAGGCTCGTCGGTGCTGGTGTGGGCAGCTTCGCTGCATCGTGTTGATCCAGACGCAGGAGGATGCGCTCCAGGAAGGAATTCACCCCATCCTGCGGGCCCATGCCATGGCTGCTGTAGACAAAGACGTAGGTGTCCTTGTCCACTTCCGAGATCAGACGTCCAATGGAAGCATCCAGCGCCCTGTAGCCCGCCAGCAGGGGATCTCCAAGCGACGCGGCCAGGAGCGGATCATGATCAGCATGCCTGGAATCATGGAGATGCCAGCATTGATGGCCGACACAATGGGGCTCGGTGAAGACGGTGAGAAACAGATCCCAAGGTCCCTGTCGTAAATACTTCGTTGAGAGTTTTTCCTTGGAATTGGTTCGCGCGATCATGGCCTCCACGAACTGCTGGAAGCCCTCGGGCGTTCGATCGATGTCGTTGCACCGGGGAATCGGATTTCGTCCAAACTCGGCTTCCACCTCGGAGGCCAGCGTGGAAGGGTAGGCGTGGAAGACATCATGCTTGTTGGCTTTATGCACCCCCCAATCAGTGATCTGCATGCCATTGAGCCGCTCCGACGGAGGGGTCAAGGGGACATCGATGATGGCCACCCGTTTACCTGATGCACTCAGAACATCCCAGAACCGATCACCCTCAAGCTCGAAGCTGTTGTGGCGATAGGTCTCATACGTTCCCGTTTTCAGCTGGCTGAAGTTGTAGCGACCATGGCGGGCAGCTGAGACACCTGTGGCGAACGACGGCCACACGGCGCCCACATAGAAGCCGACAGGCGTGGTGGTGAATCCCCAGGCCGATTGTTCAAGCAATCTGGAAAAGGTCGGCAGCAATTCCATGCTCGACCACTGCAGGATCAGATCTTTATCTGCCGAATCGATGCCGATGAACAGAACCTTGGTGGGGCTGGCCACGGAAGATCAACGTGAACGTAGGGGTGGCACGATCAACCGAGCCTAAGCCTGATGAGGAGGAAATTCCGTTCTCCCCGGCCCGTTCAGCGTGGGTCCGATGTCGGCGCCAGCGCAGGATTCACCGCCTCCAGGAATCGTTCCGCCACCCGGTCCCAGCTGAAGGGCACCACGTGGGTGCGGCCGAAGGCGCGGCAGCTCCGCTGACGCTCGCTATCGGTGAGCAACTGCAGCAGGGCCTCGGCCAGCGCCTGAGGATCCCGCGGCGGCACCAGCAGCCCGGCCTTCCCGTGGGGCACCACCTCGGGGATCGCCGTGGCCGTGGTGCTCACCACCGGCAGCCCGCTGGCCATCGCCTCGAGGAACACGATCCCGAAGCCCTCCTGGATCGACGGCAGGCAGAACAACGCACTGCGCCGGTACCACTCCCGCACGGCACCGTCGTCGGGCAGGGCCCCCAGCAGCTGCACCACCGCCCCCAGCCCCAGCCGCTCCACCAGCTCCCGCAGCGCCCCGTGCTCCGGGCCGTCGCCGATCACCACCAGCCGGGCGCTGGGCAGCCGCTGTTGCACGCTCTGGAACGCCGTGATCAGATCCCCCACCCGTTTGCGGGGGTACTGGCGCGCCACGCACAGCACGGTGTGGGGCTCGCGGGCCCCATCCAAGGCGGCCAGGGCGACGGTATCCCCGCCCTCCGGGTTCCAGAGCCCGGTGTCGATCCCCTCCGGCACCAGCCGCAGCCGCCCCTCAGGCACCCCGTAGTGCTCCTCGATGCGCGCGCAGCAGTAGCGGCTGGTGGAGAGCACCAGCGGCGCCCGGCGGGCGTTGAGGCGCTCCAGCCGTGACAGGCCCCAGAGCATCAGCCGCGGCCAGCCGCTCTCGCAGCGTGACTCCTCGGCCAGCACCCCCTTGATGCAGCACACATAGGGCACCGGGCAGCGGTGCGCCACCCGGAAGCCGTCGATGTCGAAGCCCACCACCAGGTCGTAGCGGCCCTCGGCGGCGGCCAGACGCCGGGGCAGGGTGAGGTTGAACCAGAGGCGGCGCAGCAGCAGATTCCGGGGCCAGGCCCCCTCGGGCACCAGCCGCTCCACCGTGTGGCCCCGGGCGATCAGGGCCCCGGCCAGGCCGCCGATGGCCGCCGCCGTGCCGCTGCCCTCGGCCACCTCCTGCAGCCAGGAATCCAGGAAGGCGATGCGCATACTGCGGCCGGCCGCCGGGCCTACACCCGCGCCGCCAGGCCGGTGGGCTCGAGCATCAGCTTGCTGTTACGCACCTCGTCATCCATCTCGATCGGGTACTGGCCGTCGAAGCAGGCGGTGCAGAAATGGCTCGAATGGGCCTGGGCCGCCTCCACCATGCCGCCCTTGGTGAGATAGGCGAGCGAATCCACCCCCAGGTGCCGCTCGATCTCCTCCAGCGTCAGCCGCGCCGCGATCAGGTGGTCCTGGGTGTCGGTGTCGATGCCGTAGAAGCAGGGGTGGGTGACGGGCGGCGAGCTGATCCGCATGTGCACCTCGGTGGCGCCCGCATCCCGCAGCGCCTGCACCAGCTTGCGGCTGGTGGTGCCGCGCACGATCGAGTCGTCGATCACCACCACCCGCTTGCCGAAGAGCACATCGGGCAGGGGGTTGAGCTTCACCCGGATGCCCGCCTCCCGCATCGCCTGGGTGGGCTGGATGAAGGTGCGGCCCACGTAGCGGTTCTTGATCAGGCCGTCGGCGAAGGGGATGCCGCTCACGTGCGAATAACCGATCGCCGCCGGGATGCCCGAATCGGGCACGCCGATGACGATGTCGGCCTCCACGGGCGTTTCCCGGGCCAGCACCTCACCGATCCGTACCCGATAGCTGTAGAGCGACTCGCCGAAGAAGCGGCTGTCGGGCCGGGCGAAGTAGATCATCTCGAACACGCACAGCTTGGGCGGCTCCTCGCACCAGCGCTGCCGCTCGGGAATCGGATCGGCCTGGCGGAAGTGGATCAGCTCGCCGGGCTGCACGTCATCCACGAAGCTGGCGCCGATGATGTCGAGGCCGCAGGTCTCGCTGCTGGCCACCCACTGGCCCTGCTCCGGTTCCCCCAGCAGGCCGAACACCAGCGGCCGGATGCCATGGCCGTCGCGCAGGGCGAACAGGCCGTCGGGGGTGCCGATCACCAGGCTGAAGGCGCCGCGGCAGCGGCCGGCCGCCTTGCGGATCGCGGCGTTCCAGCCCAGGCCCGAATCCACCGCCTCCTGCAGGGCGAAGGCGATCAGCTCCGAATCGGTGGTGGAAGTGAACTCCCCGGCCAAGTGCGCGAGCGAGTCCCGCAGCTCCGCCGCATTCACCAGATTGCCGTTGTGGGCCAGGGCCAGGGGCCCCAGGCGCGTCATCAGCACCACCGGCTGGGCGTTGCAGACCTTGCTGCTGCCGGTGGTGGAATAGCGGTTGTGGCCGATCGCCAGCTGGCCGGGCATCCGCTCCAGCACCTCCTGGTCGAACACCTGGCTCACCAGGCCCATGTCCTTGTGCAGCCGCACCTTGACGTCGTCGAAGACGGCGATGCCGGCCGACTCCTGGCCCCGGTGCTGCAGGGCGTAGAGCCCGAAATAGGTGAGGTTCGCCACCGCCTCTTCGGCGGCCAGCACGGCGAACACGCCGCAGGCCTCCTCCGGCTTGTCGGGGCGCTCGCTCTCAGGCCCCCCAAGGGCCTTGGTGTCGGTGGTCAGCGGACCGTGCGCATCGCGTTGATCGGCGCGGGGGGCGCAGGGCACGGGCTTTCCCACCACAGCAGAGAATCCATCTTGGCCCATCACCTGTCGGGCGGGGGGCCGGCCTTGCCCAGGCGGGCGGGGATCGCCTGCTCGTAGGTGTGGCGCAGCGGCTCCACCGCCAGCGCCAGCAGGGGCTCGCCGCCCCGCGCCACCACCAGGCGCTGTCCCTTTTACACATCTGA
>NZ_JAYGHZ010000332.1:0-6702 GCF_034931285.1 Synechococcus sp. BA-120 BA3 | reverse complement strand
GGCCCGCACCGTGCCGTCACCGTCGGTCACCGCCTCCCGGGCCAGCTCCAGCAGCCAGGCCGGCGGCATGGCCTCCTGCTCGGCCAGGGCCGAGAGGATGCTGCAGCGCACCAGCCACTGGTCGTCGGCCACGAAGGCATCCCGCAGCAGGGGCCAGGCCCGCTCCACTCCATAACTGGCCAGGGCGTTGGCGGCCTCGGCGCGCACGTTGGCGTCCTCGTCCTGGCGCACCGCCGCCGCCAGGGCCGCCCAGCCCGCCTCGCTGCGCTTCACTCCCAGACCGGCGCAGGCCAGCGAACGGATCACGAAGGTGGTCTGCTCCAGCCCCAGCAGCAGCAGCGGGATCGCCGCCTCCGCCTCCACCCCCCGCAGGCCCGCCAGGGCCGGCATGGCCTTGCTCGGATCACCCGAGGCGATCGCCTGCCGCACCGCTTCCAGATCGGGGGTGGATTCACTCACGGGGATCAGGGCGGGGATCCTTCACCTTGGCGCAGCTCGCCGCCGGCTGGGGGGGCCTGGCGCAGGGCCCGCAGCAGCTCGGCCCGGCGCCGCCGTCGCCGGATCCAGCTGGTGGTGAGCAGGCCGACGCCGATCACCAGGGCGGGCACGGCCGGCAGCCGGTCGGTGCCCTGGCGGGTGAACAGCACCAGCAGGGCCAACAGGATCAGCAGCGGCGAGGAGATCGCCAGCAGCGCCGCCCGGAAGCGGGAGGGCCGACGGCCGCTCAAACCGGCTGCTCCATCCAGCGCAGCAGGCTGAGGGTGAGCACCTTGATGCCCACCTCCAGGCAGCCCTCATCCGGATCGAAGCTGTTGCTGTGCAGCGGCGTGCAGCCGCCGGGCCCGGCCACCCCCAGGCGGAACATGGTGCCGCGGGTGCCCTCCAGCAGCTGGGCGAAGTCCTCGGCCCCCAGGGACGGCTGCTCCAACCATTGCACCCGGGAGCGGCCCAGCAGCGCCACGGCCGTGTCGGCCACCAGCTGGGTGAGCTCCGGATCGTTGTGCACCGGTGGCGAGATGCAGCGGTAATGCACCCGGGCCTCACCGCCATGCCCCTGGCAGAGAGCGTGCACCGTGTCCTCGATCCAGCCCGGCAGCTGGGCGTGCACCTCCAGATCCAGGCAGCGCACCGTGCCCAGCAGCCGCACGTGGTCGGCGATCACGTTGAAGGCCTTGCCCCCCTCGATCAGCCCGAAGCTGACCACCACCGGATGCAGCGGATCCAGCCGCCGGCTGATCGCCTCCTGCAGGCCGCTCACCACCCGGGCGGCGATCCAGATCGCATCGGTGCTCTGGTGCGGGCGGGCGCCGTGGCCCCCTTCCCCCAGCACCTCCACCTCCAGCTCCCCCGCCGCGGCCGTGAGGCTGCCACTGCGCACCCCCACCGTGCCCACCTCCAGGCTCGGAAACACATGCACCCCGAACAGGGCCTGCACCCCGTCCATCGCCCCGTCGGCCCGCATCCAGGCCGCCCCCTCCGCCGTCTCCTCCGCCGGCTGGAACAGCAGCCGCACCCGGGCCGTGAGCCGGTCGGCCACGCCGGCCAGCAGCCGCGCCACGCCCAGGCCCACGGTGGTGTGGATGTCGTGGCCGCAGGCATGCATCAGCCCCTGGCGGCTGGAGGCGTAGGGCAGCTCGGTGCGCTCCTCGATCGGCAGGGCATCCATGTCGGCCCGCAGGGCCACCAGCGGCGCCCCCACCGGCCCCAGTTCGGCCACCACCCCGGTGCGGCCCACCCCTTCACGCACCTCCCAGCCCCAGCGCCGCAGCTCCCCGGCCACCAGGGCAGCGGTCTGCTGCTCGTGGCCGCTCAGCTCGGGGTGGCGGTGGATGTGGCGGCGGATCTGGATCAGCTCCGGCAGCAGCGTCTGCAGGGTGTCCTCCAGCCCCAGGGCGTCCCAGGTGGCATCAGCCGGGGCCATGGGGGACAGGGGGGGAGGCGTCATGGACGGGGGTGGTTCAGGAGGCCAGGGCCAGGAACTGGGCCAGAGCCTGCACGGGCACGGGCGGCCAGCGCCGTATCTGCAGCAGCCATTCTTCCTGCCGGTAGCGGGGATCGAGGCCGGAGGCCGCGGCCCAGTGGCTCTCGGCCTCGCCCCGGGCCCCGCGCTGCCACAGCAGCGCCGTGAGGCCGGCGCGGGCATCGGCGAACAGGGGATAGCGGCGGATCAGGTCGCGCAGCTGCTTCTCCGCCACTGCGATGTCCCCCAGCTGGAAGGCGGCCAGGGCGGCGCTGGAGCGGGCCATGGCGAAGCCCGGGCGAGCGGCGGCGGCCGCCTCGAAGCACTGGCGGGCTGCCGGCCAGTCGCCCCGGGAGCCCTCCACGTTGCCCAGGTTGTAGAGGGCGGAGGCATCCTCCGGATGGCGCTCCAGGATCCACTGGTAATCCGCGGCGGCGGCGCTCCACAGGCCCAGGGCCTCCTCGGCGGTGCCGCGGTTGAGGTGGGGATCGGCGCTGGCGGGCTCCAGCTCGATGGCCTTGTCCTGGTCGGCGATCGCCGCCCGGGCGTCCCCCAGGGCCAGCTGCACGTTGCCGCGGTTGCTCCAGGCCGAGGCGTCCTCGGGGGCCAGATCCACCACCCGGTCCCACAGGGGCAGGGCCTCGCCGAAGCGTCCCTCGCGGCTGGCGGCCAGGGCATCGGCGCCAGCGGAGGCGACAGCAGCGGCGTTCGCCAGCAGGGCGGCGACCCAGCCGCCGGGGGCGGCGCCTGCGGCGGCGGTGGGAGTGGAAAGCGAAGCGGCCACCATCTCAGCCCACCTCCGCCGGCGTGCGCTCGGTGGCCGCCAGTTCGGCGTCGACCCAGTCGTAGCCCCGCTCCTCCAGTTCCAGGGCCAGCTCCTTGCCGCCGGTGCGCAGGATCCGCCCCGCCGCCATCACGTGCACGTAGTCGGGCGTGATCACATCCAGCAGCCGCTGGTAGTGGGTGATCAGCAGGGTGGCGTTGTCGGGGCCGGCCAGGTGGTTCACACCGCCGGCCACGATGCGCAGGGCATCGATGTCGAGGCCGGAGTCGGTCTCGTCGAGCACCGCCACCAGCGGCTCCAGCAGGGCCATCTGCAGAATCTCGTTGCGCTTCTTCTCGCCGCCGGAGAAGCCCTCGTTCACGGAACGCTCCAGGAAGGCCGGATCCATCTGCACCACCTGCAACCGCTCGCGCACCAGGTCCTCGAAGGCGAAGGTGTCGAGCTCCTCCTCCCCCTTGCCGGCCCGGCGGGCATTGGTGGCCACCCGCAGGAACTCCAGGTTGCTCACCCCGGGAATCTCCACCGGGTACTGGAAGCCGAGGAACAGGCCGGCGCGGGCCCGCAGTTCCGGCTCCAGCGTGAGCAGGTCGTCGCCCTTGTAGAGGACCGTGCCACCGGTGACGGTGTAGGCCGGGTGGCCCGCCAGCACCTTGGAGAGGGTGCTCTTGCCGCTGCCGTTGCGGCCCATCACCGCGTGGATCTCACCGGCACGGATCGTCAGGGACACCCCCTTGAGGATCGGCTGGTCCTCCACGCGGGCCGTGAGATCACGGATCTCGAGCAGAACGGGAGCGTCGGGGCGGATCACGGCGGGGGAGAAAAGGGCAGGGAAAGAACAGAGGAAGAAGCGCGGGGCCGGCCGGGGTGGCCGTGGGCCGGGATCAGCCGACCGAACCCTCGAGCTTGAGGGCCAGGAGCTTGTCGGCTTCAGCGGCGAACTCCATCGGCAGCTGGTTGAACACGTCGCGGCAGAAGCCGCTCACCATCATCGACACCGCCTCCTCGAAGGCGATCCCCCGGCTCTGCAGATAGAAGAGCTGGTCTGCAGAAATCCGGCAGGTGCTGGCCTCGTGCTCGATGCGCGCATCCGGCTGCTGGGAGCGGATGTAGGGGTAGGTGTTGGCGGCGGCCTGGTCGCCGATCAGCATCGAATCGCACTGGCTGTAGTTGCGGGCGCCCACGGCCTTGGGCCCGAGCTGCACCAGGCCCCGGTAGCTGTTGGAGGAGTGGCCGGCGCTGATCCCCTTGCTCACGATCGTCGAGCGGGTGCGGGGGCCCACGTGGATCATCTTGGTGCCGGTGTCGGCCTGCTGGCGGTTGTTGGTGAGCGCCACCGAATAGAACTCGCCCACCGAATCGGCCCCCTGCAGCACGCAGCTGGGGTACTTCCAGGTGATCGCCGAGCCGGTTTCCACCTGGGTCCAGCTGATGTGGCTGCGATCGCCGCGGCACTGGCCCCGCTTGGTGACGAAGTTGTAGATGCCGCCCTTGCCGTTCTCATCCCCCGCGTACCAGTTCTGGACGGTGGAGTACTTGATCGACGCGTCATCGAGGGCCACCAGCTCCACCACCGCCGCATGCAGCTGGTTGGTGTCGAACATCGGCGCCGTGCAGCCCTCCAGGTAGCTCACGGAAGCGCCTTCCTCGGCCACGATCAGGGTGCGCTCGAACTGGCCGGTGTCGCCGGAGTTGATGCGGAAATAGGTGGAGAGCTCCATCGGGCACTCCACCCCCTTCGGAATGAACACGAAGGAGCCGTCACTGAACACGGCCGAATTGAGAGCAGCGAAGTAGTTGTCGTTGCCGGGCACCACCGTGCCGAGGTACGTCTCGATCAGGTCGGCGTGGTCCTTGACCGCCTCGCTGATCGAGCAGAAGATCACACCGTGCTCAGCCAGCTTCTCCCTGTAGGTGGTGGCGATCGAGACGCTGTCGAACACCGCATCCACCGCCACGTTGGAGAGGCGTTTCTGCTCGCTCAGGGGAATACCGAGCTTGTCGAAGGTCTCCAGCAGCTTGGGGTCCACCTCATCGAGGCTGGCCTTCTTCTCCTGCTGCTTGGGAGCCGCGTAGTAGATGATCTCCTGGTAGTCGATCGGCGGATGGCCTAGGGCGGCCCAGTCGGGCTCCTCCATCTGCAGCCACTGGCGATAGGAGCGCAGACGGAAATCGAGCAGGAAGGCCGGCTCGTTCTTTTTGGCGGAGATCAGCCGCACCACGTCCTCGCTGAGGCCCTTGGCGATCTTCTCGGTTTCGATGTCGGTGACGAAGCCGTACTTGTACGGCTGGCTCACCAGATCGCCGACGGTTGCGCTGCTCGCCATGGGGAAGGGGGCCGGTTCAGCCGGCGGTGAGGGACTGGATCTCTTCGAGACTGATGGTCTGCTGCTCGCCCCGGAAGGGGTTGTCCTCGGTGAGGAAGAGCATGCAGTGGCACTCCTTGCGCTCCCGCATCGGCACGCAGGGGCAGTTCCAGAACGCCTGCGCCACCTCCGCCTCCTTGTCCTCGTAGTGGCGGCAGGGGCAGAGGGCACCGCCCAGCTCGTCCTTGTGGCGGGCCAGACCCTCGAGCACCACCGCAGTGACCCCGGGATCGCTGCAGAAGTAGGTGCCGGTGCGCTGGGCGTAGGTTTCCGCGAAACGGCGGATCACCTCCAGGCTTTCGGCACCGGCTGCGGGGGTCGTCTGGGCGGAGGCGTCGGTCATGGGCAGAGCGTCGGGTTGCGCGCACCGGTGGATCGAATAACGAAACACTTTGGTTTCGTTACTGCGGGAGCCTAAGGCACAGGCGTGGTCCGTTGACGGCATGGAAAGGCCATTGTGACGCCCCGGCGGGCACCACCGCCCAGCCCCCAATCCCCCGGCGTGCGTGGCATGGTGTTTTGGTCAGACGACCGTCGTTGCGGTCAGACGCCCGTCATGAGCGCCCCAGCCCAGTCCCGCGGCCTCCCGGCCGTTCCCGCCGAGGGAAGCCATCCCACCCGGGAGGCGGCTCTCTCGCTGCTGCTGCGGGAAGGTGAGGCGACCGCGGGCCAGCTGGCGGCCGCCCTGGGGGTTTCGGTCCAGGTGATGCGCCGCCACCTGCGCAGCCTCGAGGACGATGGCCTGGTGCAGGCGAGCGCCCCGCACGAGGGCCCCGGCCGGCCCAGCAACGTCTGGCACCTCACCGCCCTGGGCCAGGGCCGCTTCCCCGACGGCAGCGAGACGTTCGCCCTCGGCCTGCTCCACACCCTCACCGAAAGCCTGCCGGCGGACACCCTCGAACTGGTGTTGCGCCAGCAGGCCGAGGAGAAGGCGGCCGACTACCGCGGACAGATCGGCAGCGGCCCCCTGGCCCAGCGGATCGAGCGCCTGGTGGAGCTGCGCCGCAAGGAGGGCTACGTGGCCGAATGCCGCCGCGACGACACCCCCGCCACCGACAACGGCGAGCCTGCCGCCTGGGTGATCAGCGAATTTCACTGCTCGGTGATGCGCATCGCCGAGCAGTACCCCGTCGTCTGCGACCAGGAGCTGCGCCTGATCCGCCACACCTTCCCCGACTGCGCCGTGGAGCGCGTCCACTGGCGGCTGGAGGGGGGCCACAGCTGCGGCTTCCGCATCGCGCCCGTCACCGGGAACCCCGTGGCCACCGGTCCCACCCCGGCCCCCTGAGCCGTGCTCAGCCCTGACGAGCTGGGGGAGCTGGAGGCCACCCTTCTGCCCACCCTGGAGCGCCACCACCTGCGGCTGCTGGCCCATGGCCTGCGCACCCTGCAGTCCATCGCCGGGCGGCGCGACGGTGCACTGCCGCCGGAGGAGGCGGTGGCGGCCTGGGCCGCCGCCCAGCCTGTGGTCGCCGCCGATGCCGACTTCGAGCAGGCCTTCCTCACCCAGATGGGCCACGTGGCCGTCCAGCTGGCGGCCATCGCCACCGCCGCCGGCCGGGAACCCCTCGCCCTCGACCTGGCCGACCTGATCG
>NZ_JAYGHZ010000331.1:0-6734 GCF_034931285.1 Synechococcus sp. BA-120 BA3 | reverse complement strand
GTGCTGAAGGGCTCGGAGGGCACCCCTTCCGACGCGGACCTGCGGGAGGCAGCCGACCTGGCGGCCCACTTCAGCCGCGGCCGGGCCAACGGCCGGGTGCCGGTGGTGATGGTGCCGACCACGGATCTGCAGCGCATCGCCGGCGCCGGCCCCGGCACGGTGCGCCATCGGGGGGGCGAGGTGCTGTGGGCGGTGCCCGAACGGGCCGCAGGTCTGCTGGCCGCGCCCCCTAAGCTGCCGGGAACGGAACAGCCATGAGCGACCCCATCCCCGAGGACACCTTCCCCGGCGAGTTCCCCGGCGAGGTGCACATGAGCCTGGTGGAGCACCTCGAGGAGCTCCGCCGGCGGGTGCTTCGCAGCCTGCTGGCGGTGGTGGTCGGCGCCGCCGCCTGCCTGCTGGCGGTGCGTCCCCTGGTGCGGCTGCTGGAGGTCCCGGCCGAGGGGATCCGCTTCCTGCAGCTGGCCCCGGGTGAATTCCTGTTCGTGTCCCTGAAGGTGGCCGGCTATGCGGGGCTCACCCTGGCCCTGCCCTACGTGATCTTTGAGGTGCTGGCCTTCGTGTTGCCGGGGCTGACCCGGCGGGAGCGGCGGCTGGTGGCCCCCGCCGTCGCCGGCTCCACCGTGCTGTTCGCCGCCGGTCTGGCCTTCGCCTGGTGGGCCCTGGTGCCGGCCGCCCTGCGCTTCCTGGTGTCCTACGGCGCCGACGTGGTGGAGCCGATCTGGTCGATCGAGCGCTACCTGGACTTCGTGCTGCTGCTGATGGTGGCCACGGCCCTGGCCTTCCAGCTGCCGGTGCTGCAGCTGCTGCTGGGCGCCCTCGGCCTGATCGACTGGCGCACCATGCTGGGCGCCTGGCGCTGGGTGGTGCTGGTGGCGGCCCTGGCCGGGGCGGTGCTGACCCCCTCCACCGACCCGATCACGATGCTGCTGCTCACCGGGGCGATCACGGCGCTCTACCTGCTGGGGGTGGCCCTGGTGGCCCTGTCCGAGGGGCTGCGGCCCTCCCCGTCCCCCTCCGCCTGAACGACCGGGGCCCGGCCCTGCTCAGAGCATGAACTCGCTGGCGCGCCCCGCCGGCAGCTCCAGGGGCAGGGACAGGGCCTTGCCCAGCCGCGGCTTGTCGGTGGTGGTCCGCAGCCATTGGCGCACCTGGGACGCCACCCCGAGTCCGTTGAGGGAGCCCACCAGCTCCTCGAGATGGGCCTCGTAGGCCTCGGGGGTGAGCGGGAACGACTGCTGCTCCAGGTACCCCCACATCACATGGAGGTAGAGGCGACCGCGACGCTGCACCAGCTGCAGGTCATAGGAGGCCTGCCAGCGGCTGCGCAGCAGTTCCAGCAGTTCCTCCCGCCGCAGCGGTTCCGGAGAGGTCATGGCGGACGGCGCACTCCACAACAGCATGTTGCAGCCGGCCTCGGCCGGGTGCGGCTCGGACCAGGGGCGGGAAGGGCAAGGTTCATAATGGGCGCCACGTCAATCGGTCACACCGCGCCGTTCCCTATGACCCAGATTCCTGCGGCCTCTTCGAACGGTGGTGCTTCTGGTGATGTGCCCGGCATGGGCCGCCGCCAGTTCATGAACCTGCTGACCTTCGGCTCCGTCACGGGGGTGGCCCTGGGTGCCCTCTATCCGGTCGTCAACTACTTCATCCCGCCCAAGGCCGCGGGCAGCGGTGGCGGCGTCACCGCCAAGGACGAGCTGGGCAACGGTGTCACCGCCACCGGCTGGCTGGCCACCCACAAGGAAGGTGACCGCAGCCTGGTGCAGGGCCTCAAGGGCGACCCCACCTACCTGCTGGTCGAGGGCGGCGAGGCCATCGGCGACTACGGCATCAACGCCATCTGCACCCACCTGGGCTGCGTGGTGCCCTGGAACAGCGGCGCCAACCGCTTCATCTGCCCCTGCCACGGCAGCCAGTACGACGCCACCGGCAAGGTGGTGCGCGGTCCGGCCCCCCTCTCCCTGGCCCTGGCCCACGTCAGCGTCGAGAACGACAACGTGTTCCTCAGCCAGTGGACCGAAACCGATTTCCGCACGGGCGAGAAGGCCTGGTGGGCCTGATCGGCGCCTGAATCCCCCTCCCCCCGCTTTCCTCTCCGACGCCCGCCAACTGCACCCCCATGCGCCGCTTCCTCTCCCCCCTGTTCGGCACCCTGCTCACCCTCAGCGTTTCGGTGGGCGTGCTGCTCCTGGGGGCCAGCCCCAGCTGGGCCTACCCCTTCTGGGCCCAGCAGAACTATGCGACCCCGCGTGAGGCCACGGGCAAGATCGTCTGCGCCAACTGCCACCTGGCCAAGAAGGCCACCCGGGTGGAAGTGCCCCAGGCGGTGTTCCCCGACACCGTGTTCAAGGCGGTGGTCGAAATCCCCTACGACACCGCGGTGCAGCAGGTCTCCGGCAACGGCAGTCCCGCCGGCCTCAACGTGGGCGCGGTGGTGATGCTCCCCGACGGCTTCACCCTGGCCCCCCAGGATCGCCTCAGCGATGAGCTCAAGGAGGAGACCGCCGGCATCTACTACACCCAGTACAGCGACGACCAGCCCAATATCCTCCTGGTGGGTCCGCTCCCCGGTGACCAGCACCAGGAGATCGTCTTCCCGATCCTCTCCCCCGACCCGGCCACCGACAGCGCCATCCATTTCGGCAAGTACCAGGTTCACGTCGGCGCCAACCGTGGCCGCGGCCAGGTGACCCCCGAGGGTGAGAAGACCAACAACACCGTCTACACCGCCCCGGCGGCCGGCACGGTCAGCGCCATCAGCACGGACGCCAACGGCGCCACCGTGGTGGAGATCACCGGTGCCGGCGGCGCCGTCACCGAGACGGTTCCCGCCGGCCCCACCCTGACCGTGGCCGTCGGCGACGCCGTCGAGGCCGGTGCCCCGATCACCAATGACCCCAACGTCGGTGGCTTCGGCCAGATCGACGCCGAGGTGGTGCTCCAGAACCCGGTGCGCATCTACGGGCTGCTGGCCTTCTTCGCCGCCGTGGCCCTCGCCCAGATCATGCTGGTGCTCAAGAAGCGCCAGGTGGAGAAGGTCCAGGCGGCGGAGGGCTTCTGAGCCTTCCTCTCGGCCTCTTCACCTCACCGGGACCCCTGATCTTCCAGCTGGGTCCAGTTTCCGTTCGCTGGTATGGCCTGCTCATTGCCCTGGCGGTGCTGCTGGGGCTGCTGCTGGCCACCCGGCTGGGTCGCCAGCGGGGCATTGAGCCGGCCCTGATCGCCGACCTGCTGCCGCTGATGGTGCTCGGGGCCGTCGTCGGCGCCAGGATCTATTACGTGGCACTGGAATGGCGCCAGTACCGCAATGACTGGCTCGATGTCTTCGCCATCTGGCGCGGCGGCATCGCCATCCACGGCGCCCTGATCGGCGGGACGCTGGTGACGGTGCTCTTCTGCCGCTGGCGCCGCCAGGCCTTCTGGCCCCTGCTGGATGTGCTCGTGCCCGCCGTGGCCCTGGGCCAGGCGATCGGGCGCTGGGGCAATTTCTTCAACTCCGAGGCCTTCGGCCTGCCCACCAACCTGCCCTGGGCCCTGACCATTCCCATGGCCAACCGGCCGCCGGAGTTCCTTGAGCAGGCCTCCTTCCACCCCACCTTCCTGTACGAGTCGCTCTGGAACCTGGGGGTCTGCGGCCTGCTGCTGGTTCTGTTCCGCCTGGGCGGCAGCGGCCGCCTGCGGCTGCCGGCCGGTGCCCTCAGCTGCGTGTACCTGATGGCCTACAGCAGCGGCCGCCTCTGGATCGAGGGGCTGCGGCTCGATCCCCTCTGCCTCTTCTCCCAGCCCCCCTTCTGCAGCGGCGGCCTGCGCATGGCCCAGCTGATGAGCCTGCTGCTGATCCTGCTGGGGGGGGCGGGCCTGCTCTGGCTCTACCGCTTCCGTCGTCCCCTCCCTGACCCCTCCGGCCTGACCGCATGACAGCCACCGTCCAGATCGTGGGAGCCGGCCCCGGCGCCCCGGACCTGCTCACCCTGAGGGCCGCGCGGGCCATCGAAGCCGCCCAGGTGCTCGTCTGGACCGACTCCCTGGTGAATCCCCAGATCGCCGCCCTGGCGCCGCAGGACTGCGAGAGCGTCCGCACCAGCACCCTCACCCTCGAGGAGGTGATGGCCGTGGTGCTGGAGCGGGCCCAGGCGGGACGGAGGGTGGTGCGCCTCCATGACGGTGATCCCTGCCTCTACGGAGCCCTGCAGGAGCAGATCTGCCGCCTGGCCGATGCCGGGCTGGCGGTGGAGGTGGTGCCGGGCCTGAGCGCCTACCAAGCCACCGCCGCCGCCCTGGGCGCCGAGCTGACCATCCCCGGCCGGGTGCAGACGATCGTGCTGAGCCGGGCGGGCGGACGCACCGGCACGCCGGAGCGGGAATCCCTGGCCCGGCTCGCCGCCCTGCAGGCCTCCCTCTGCCTGTACCTGAGCGCCCGCCATGTGGAGGAGGTGCAGGGGGAACTGCTGCAGCACTACCCGGCCGACACCCCCGTGGCCATCGGCTACCGGGTCAGCTGGCCCGACCAGTGGCTCACGGTGGTGCCCCTGCACGCCATGGCCCGGGTCAGCCGTGAGCGGAGCCTGATCCGGACCACCCTCTACGTGGTGAGTCCGGCCCTGCGGGACGCCGGCGGAGCCCGTTCCCTGCTCTATTCCGCCAGCCACAACCACCTGTTCCGCGGCGGGGCGGAGTGACGTCGGCGGCGCCCTGCCTGCGCCACTGGCGGGGCTGGGTGGGCGCCGCGGAGGCCGATGGCTGGCTGCGGACGCTGCTGGAGGAGGTGCCCTGGAAGCAGGAGTCCATCACCGTCTACGGCCGTCGCCACGCCATGCCCCGCCTCACCTGCTGGATGGCCGACCCGGGCTGCGGCTACCGCTACGCGGGCCTGGAGAACGCCATCGAACCCTGGACGCCCCTGGTCGCCGCCATCCGGCGGCGGGTGGGAGAAGCCGCGATGCGGGAGTTCAATTCCCTGCTGCTCAATCTCTACCGCGACGGCCGCGATGCCATGGGCTGGCACGCCGATGACGAGGCTGAGCTCGATCCGGACGCCCCGATCGCGTCCCTCAGCCTGGGGGCGGGCCGCACCCTGCGCTTCCGCCCACGCCGGCGGGGCACCGCCGAGGCCGTGGCGGTGGAACTCGGCCACGGGGACCTGCTGCTGATGGACCCACCCACCCAGCGGCTCTGGCAGCACGGGCTGCCGCGGCGGCTGAAGGTGGACGCCCCAAGGCTCAACCTGACCTTCCGGGTGGTGCGCGTGCCGCCGTAGGGGGCGGCTGGCTCGGCCATCCGAGCGCCGGGGCGGTGGCGACAATGGACACGGTGTGCCTCCGAGGGGCGTTTCGAGGGCGATGGCCAGTTCCCGTGGAAGCCGATGCCGGCCGCTGCTGCCGGTGCTGCTGGGCCTGTCCCTGCTGGCCAGTGGCTGCCAGGGAGTCGGGGTCAGTGAGGCCGGTCGCGAGCGCTGCCGCCGGCTCAGCGCCGGCGCCGGGAATCCGGTCACGGCAGCCCTGAGCTATGTCCGCTGCCTGCCCGACACGGACCAGAGCCTGGCGCTGGAGAGGGCGGCGATGGAGAAGGCGGCCGCCGCCCGCCGCGAGGCCCTGGAGGCCTGCCGCCGGCGCCAGGGGAGGATCACCACCCTGATGGAATCCCTGCGCAGCGCCGAACAGGAGCTGGCGGCGGCCCGCAACAGCCCCTTCCGCCCCAGCGTGGCTCCCCCCCAGCCCCTGGATGCCGGCCGGGAGTCCCGCTACCGCGCCGAGGACCAGCGCCTCGACCGCGAGCGCTACGAGGAGGCCCTCGGCGCCTGGGAGCAGCAGGTGGCCGCCGAACGGGCCCGGTGGCGCCAGCAGCGCAACGCCCGCGTCGCCGCCGCCCAGGACCGCCTGGACCGGGACGCACGGGCCCTGAGGGACCTGCAGCCGGATCTGTTCACCGGACCGGCGAGTATCGAATTCAACCCCGTGGCGGTGGCACGTCAGCGCACCGCCTGCATTTGACAGTCAGTTCGGCGACCGTGTAGGAGGGTTCTGGCCGCAGGGCCGGGCCGGAACTCTCAGCCGCAGAAAGAATCACTTTCAGTGTCGCAGGGGTGTCGGTCGCAACGACGGGCGATTAGCACAGCGGTAGCGCACTTCCTTCACACGGAAGGGGTCACTGGTTCGAATCCAGTATCGCCCATGTCTTTGCTCCGGTTTTCCCACCGGTAAGGTCCCCACCGATGGGTGCTGGTCGCGATCGTGACCGCTCGTCATACTGCTGGCTACGCAGCGCATCAGGAGACCCTGCCCTTGCCCGAATCTCCTGCCGCGACCATGGCCGCAGAGCACTGGAGCGCTCCGATCCCGGAACTCGTCGAACTGGGCGAACGGCTCGCCGCAGCCCGCCGTGACCAGGGCCTGAGCCTGGAGGATCTGGCCGACCGGCTGCGGCTGGGCAGCGAGCAGTTGACGGCCCTCGAGACCGGCGACCACCGTCACCTGCCGGAGGCGGTGTTCGTGGTGGCCCAGGCCAAGCGGGTGGCGGGGGCCCTAGGGATCGACGTGAGCCAGCAGATCAGCGATCTGCAGAACAGCCGCCTGATGCGGGTGGGGCGCAAGTCTCAGGCCCGCCCCCTGCAGCGAAAGATCCGGACCGCGCCGGCCCCCGCCCGCCGCGGCGCCCCCCTCGGCTGGCTGTGGGCGGCCCTGGTCCTCCTGGGCGGCGCTGCCGTCGCGGTGGCGGCCCTGCGGGGCAGGGTC
>NZ_JAYGHZ010000330.1:0-6852 GCF_034931285.1 Synechococcus sp. BA-120 BA3 | reverse complement strand
CCTGCGGGCTGGCGGGACCGTCGGCCGTGCTGGTGCTCCCCTGGTTCGACCTGGCGCGCGGCCGTTCTGCGGCCGATGAGCCGCAGTGGCGCCGCCTGGGTGCTGCGCTGGCGGCCCTGCACCGCCAGAGCCTGACCCGCACGTGCGTGGCGGAGGATCGTCCCGGGGAGGCCTTCGGCTGGCCCCGGGACAATGTCATCGGCTCGTTCCCGCAGCGCAACGGCTGGGAGGCGGACTGGAGCCGGTTCTTCGTGGAACGGCGGCTGGCTCCCCAGCTGGAGCACCTGGCCAGCAGCGGCCACCCCCTGCGGCGGGCCGCCACGCTGCTGGAGCGCGCGGCCGAGTGGCTGGGGACGCATCGTCCGGAGCCCTGCCTGGTGCACGGTGATCTCTGGAGCGGTAACGCGGCCGTCACCAGCGATGGCCAGGGGGTGATCTTCGATCCGGCGGTCCACCGGGGCGACCGGGAGGTGGACCTGGCCATGGCGCGCCTGTTCGGGGGCTTCCCCGAGGCGTTCTTTGAGGGGTACCAGGAGAGCTGGCCCCTGCCGTCAGGGCACCGCTCCCGGCGCGAGCTCTACAACCTGTATCACCTGCTCAACCACGCCAACCTGTTCGGCGGCAGCTATGTGGGACAAAGCGAGGCCTGCCTGGATGCGCTGCTGGATCGCGGCGAGGGCCAGGGGTGGGGCTAGTCGGGGTCCGGGGACGTCGCCACGCCCCCGGTGTTGCCGAGGATCGCGGCGTTCAGCTGAGGTATTCCTTGCGCAGCGACTGGAGCTTCGCCATCACGGCCGAGCGCTTCTCACCGGTGGTGAGGTTGTTCCAGCTCCAGTTGCCCACCACCACCAGGCCGAGCAGTTCCAGCAGGCCCGGCACGATCGGCAGCAGGTTGATGGTGTCGAGCACGCCCTTGATCAGGATCTGGGCCACGATCACCGCCAGCAGCACGCCGGAGGCCTTGCCGATCCGACCCACCTGGCTCCAGTCGACCTTGTCGAGGGTTTCGTTGACCTTGCCGATCACCTCGCTGTAACGCTCGGTGAAATCGACATCGGCGGCGGGGGTGGTGGTGTCGTCCTGCATGGTCTCCTTCACTTCGGTCGTGCTGTCGATCATGGAAGGAGAGGTCTCCTGACGGAATGATGCATAACGTACCGGTGTGACCCCACAGACGCCAGAGGAGCTGGGCCTCGGTCGGCAGGCGCTGACGGTGCTGGAGGCCGTCCTGCTGGCGGCCGACCCCGAGGAGGGCTGTGCCCTGCTGCTGGGTCGCCGCGACCCCTGGCACATCGAACAGGTCTGGCCCTGCCTCAACGTCTGGGAGCCGCCGCCGGAGCGTCGCCGCCGCTTCGCCCTCGATCCCCGCGAGCAGCTGCAGGCTCAGACATGGGCCCGGGCACGGGGGCTGACGGTCCTGGGCTCGGCCCACAGCCACCCGCTTTCGGCGCCGGTGCCCTCGGCGCTGGATCGCTCCCTCGCCTTCGCCCCCACCCTGATGCTGATCCTGGGGCAGGCCGATGGCCCCGCCGCATCGCGGTCCGAGGGGGACGCGCCGCGGTCCCTGGCCTGCTGGTGGATGCCGGAGCAGGGCCCTCCCCGGCGGTTGGCGTGGAGAATGGACGATTCGAGCGACGTGGGCCTTCGCCGCCATGCTTCCTCCTGACACCAGCGCCGTCCAGCTGAGCCCCGATGAGGTGGTGCGCTTCTCCCGCCACCTGATCCTGCCGGAGATCGGCATGGAGGGGCAGAAGCGGCTCAAGGCGGCTTCGGTGCTGTGCGTCGGCACCGGCGGCCTCGGCTCCCCCCTGCTCCTCTATCTGGCCGCCGCCGGTGTGGGCCGTCTGGGCATCGTTGACTTCGACGTGGTGGATCACAGCAACCTGCAGCGCCAGGTGATCCACGGCACCAGCTGGGTGGGCAAGCCCAAGATCGAATCCGCCAAGGCCCGGATCCACGAGATCAATCCCCACTGCCAGGTGGATCTCTACGAAACGGCCCTCACCAGTGAGAACGCCCTCGAGATCATCGCCGGCTACGACATCGTCTGCGACGGCACCGACAACTTCCCCACCCGCTACCTGGTCAACGACGCCTGCGTGCTGCTGGGCAAGCCCAACGTCTACGGCTCCATCTTCCGCTTCGAGGGCCAGGCCACGGTCTTCAACTTCGAGGGGGGCCCCAACTACCGGGACCTGTTCCCCGAGCCGCCGCCGCCGGGCATGGTGCCCTCCTGCGCCGAAGGCGGTGTGGTGGGGGTGCTGCCGGGGATCATCGGCGTGATCCAGGCCACCGAGGCGGTCAAGCTGATCACCGGCATCGGCACCAGCCTCAGCGGCCGCCTGCTGCTCTTCGATGCCCTCAAGATGAGCTTCCGGGAGCTGAAGCTGCGCCCCAACCCGGAGCGCCCCGTGATCGAGGGGCTGATCGATTACCAGGAGTTCTGCGGCGTGGGCGGTTCGGCCCCCGGCCAGGAGGAGGCCGGCAGCGTGGCCACCATCAGCGTGGGCGAACTCAGGATGCTGCTCGATGGCCCCGAGGACGACCTGCTGCTGCTGGATGTCCGCAATCCCCCGGAAGCGGAGATCGCGGTGATCCCCGGCGCCGTGTTGGTGCCCCTCGATCGCATCGAGAGCGGTGAGGCGATCGAGGAGGTGCGGCAGCTCGTCAGCGGCAAGCGGCTCTATGTCCACTGCAAGCTGGGCGGCCGTTCCGCCAAGGCCCTGATCGCCCTCGGCCGTCACGGCATCGAGGGGGTCAACGTGCAGGGGGGCATCGACGCCTGGAGCCAGGAGGTGGACCCTGACGTTCCGCGCTACTGATCCCCTCTCCCCCGCCAGACAGCGGTGGCTGGAGCGCCGCCGCCTCGAGGCCCGGCGCCTGATGGCGCTCGAGAAGCGCTTCTTGCCGCTTCTGCTCTCGGCCCTGCTTCCGATTCTGGTGATGCCCATCACGGCCACGCGAGGCTGGCCGGCCAACGTGCTCCTGGCGCTGGTCTTCAATCTGCTGATCCTGCAGTCGATCCTGACCCTGCCGGTCATCGCCGTGGTGACCTACTCCCGCCTCCGCCAGGAGATCTTCCGCGCGGTCGGAGTGGCGGGCGGCCTGGGGCTCTGGGTGCCGGTGTTCGCCGGCACCTGGCCCGGCGGGTTGTTCCGGGTCGTGGAGATGGTGCTGCTCAGCCTGTTTTTCCTGATCACCTCGATGCGGTTGGTGCGCCTGCTGGCCCGCGTGCCGCGCGTCAACGTGCAGGTCATGGCCGGCGCCGCGGCGGGTTACCTGCATCTTGGTCTCACCGGCGGTGTGCTCGCCACAGCCACCCAGGTGCTCGTGCCCGGCAGCTTCAGCCTCGGGGAGGGCGCCAGCCATCAGCTGCTCCTCGACCGGCTCACCTATTTCAGCTTCGTCACCATCGCCGGGGTCGGCTATGGCGATGTGCTGCCCGCCAATGCGGTGGGGGAGCGCTTCGTGATCCTGCTCAGCGTCGCCAGCACCCTCTACGTGGCCCTGCTGGTGGGCCTGCTGCTGGGGCGCTTCATCGCCTCGGAGGAGGTGGAGATGCTCGAGGACGACATGCTGGGGCTCGATCAGGCCGATGGTCCAGGGAATCCCTGACCGGCCGCTTCAGTAGTCGACGCCGCGCTTGAGGTCGACGCCTCGCTCGGCGTAGTGCTTGTGGCACACCATCTCCGAGTGGACGCTGGCCAGGTCGAAGTAGGCCGGCCGGCTCTTGCAGCGGCCCGTGATGATCACCTCGGTCTCGGTGGGCTTGCGCAGCAGGGTCTGGACGATCGGCTCCACCGGCAGCAGCTCCAGATCCACCGTTGGGTTCAGTTCGTCGAGGATCACGGTCTTGTAGAGGCCGCTGGCGATGGCGGCCCGGGCGATCTCCCAGGCCCTCTCCGCCTCCACGTAGTCGATCGGCTGCTGCTGTCCGCGCCACACGATCGCGTCCCGTCCCGAGCGCAGGTGATCCACCAGGTGGGGGTAGCTCTCCCGCAGGGCGGCGATGGCCGCGTCCTCCGTGTAGCCCGCCCCGCCCTTGAGCCACTGCAGGATCAGCACCCGGTGGCTCTTGTCCTGGCTGATGCCCCGGCCGATGGCCTGCAGCCCCTTGCCCAGGGCGCTGGTGGACTTGCCCTTGCCTTCCCCGGTGTAGATCTCCAGGCCCTCCAGACCCTGCTGGGGTCCGCGGTGGGCCCGCATCTCCGAGTGCAGATCGGCCAGCTGCACCAGCTGGCGCGGTGCACCCCGGCCCGTGCAGATGATCTCCATCCCTGCCGGCTTGGTGGCCAGGGTGCGCACCACCTCCTCGGTGTCGAGCAGGCCCAGGTCGAGGACGGGGTTGAGCTCGTCGAGCACCACCACCGAATACAGGTTGCTGGCGATCGCTCCCTTGGCGATGTCCCAGCCCCGCTGGGCCTCCTGGTGGTCGAAGCGGGTGGCTTCCGCGGCACTGAAGTAATCCCCCCGGCCGGTGCGCACCTGGTCGATCAGGTGGGGGAAGCCCTGTTGCAGGGCCTCGATGGCGCTGTCCTCGTCGTAAGCGCGGCCGGGACCCTTGAGGAACCGCAGCAGCAGCACCCGGGTGCGCTTCTGTTCGCAGATGCCCAGCCCGATGGTGCGCAGCACCACCCCCAGGGCCGCCTGACTCTTGCCCTTGCCCTCGCCGTCGTAGACGTGCAGCTGGCCGTGGGCGCGCTCGTCGCTGCCGGCGGCGGTGCGGATGCCGATGCCCCGCCCGGTGCCGCGCTGCGGGGTCTGGGTGCTGCGGGCGGCGGGGGTCATCGGCGGGTGGCGGGGAGCTTCGTCGGGCATCTGGCCCGGATGCTACCGAGCCTTGCCAGGATCTACGCCATGCCCGCCACCCGCCACCTCAGCCTGCTTGAAGCCCTGCCGGCCCCGCTGGAGCGGGGCCTGGAGGCCCTCTGCTACCAGCTCGACGCCTTGCCGCAGGTGGTGGTGGCCTACTCCGGCGGTGTGGACAGCGCCCTGGTGGCCGCCCTGGCCGGCGACCGGCTGGGGGAGCGGGCCCTGGCGGTCACCGGCGTCTCGCCGGCCCTGGCCCCCCATCTGCGCCGGGAGGCCAGCCACCAGGCCCGCTGGCTGGGGCTGCGCCACCAGGAAGTGGCCACCGCGGAGCTGGCCGACCCCGCCTACAGCAGCAACCCCCAGGATCGCTGCTATGCCTGCAAACGGGAGCTGCACCGGCTGCTCGCCCCCATCGCCGCCGCCGCCCGGGGGGCCCAGGTGCTGGACGGGGTCAACCGCGACGACCTCGGCGACCACCGGCCCGGGATCCGTGCCGCCCGGGAGTTCGGCGTGCGCTCACCGCTGGCGGAGGTCGGCATCGACAAGGCGGGGGTGCGCCAGCTCTCCCGGGCCCTCGGCCTGCCCTGGTGGGACAAGCCCGCCCAGCCCTGTCTCGCCTCCCGCTTCCCCTACGGCGAACCGATCAGCGCCACGCGGCTGGCCCGGGTGGCCGCCGCCGAGGACTGGCTGCGCCAGCGCGGCTTTCCCGAGCTACGGGTGCGCAGCCAGGGGGAGACGGCCCGCATCGAGATCCCCGCGGCCGGACTGCCGGCGGCGCTGGAGCGTCTGGCCCAGGGTGAGCTGCGCCCCGAGCTGGTGGGGGCGTTCCGGGCGATGGGGTTCACCGCTGTGGCCCTCGACCTCGAGGGGCTGGTGAGCGGCAAGCTCAACCGCGCCTTGGCGCCGGAGCTGCCCTGAAGGGAAACGGCAAAGCCGCCGGAGAGAGGCTCCCCGGCGGCTGGTTGTGGTTCACCGGCGCTCAGGCGCTGGCGAGGTGGGGCTCCCTCTGGCTGTCGACCAGGGCCTCGGGCGTTTCGCGCCGGAAGCTGGTGAGCTTGTGGCGGCCGGCGCCCAGCTCCTCCCACAGGACCTGGCAGGCCCTCTCCGGCATGGTGTGGTCACCGCAGGTGAACACGTCCACGGCCGCGTAGCCCGATTCGGGCCAGGTGTGGATGGAGATGTGGGATTCCGCCAGCAGGGCCAGGCCCGTGACGCCCTGGGGTTCGAAGCGGTGGGTGATCAGGTTGAGCAGGGTGGCACCAGCGCGTCTGGCTGCTGTCGTGATGGTGTCCCTGAGGAAAGCTTCGTCGTCGAGCCTTGCGCAATCGCAGTCGTAGAGCTCGAGGATGCAGTGTTTCCCTACCGCGTCGGTGGTGTCGCCAGGGGCGGAGACGGGGTGTGCAATCGGGTGGGCGGGGGAGGCGGCGGGCTTCCATCCCGGGTTGGGATGCAGGCTGGAAAGGGTCTGGTTCATCGAATCCGGTCAAACAGGCCTCACCATACGTGCCGGAGCGCGGAACCGAGGTTCGCCAGGCTGCCTGCGGCAGCAGGGGGTTCGGGCCTCAGGCCACCAGCGCGCCGCTGCGCAGTTCCACCACCTGGCTGCGGGCCCTCCAGCCCGTGCTGAAGGCCTCCAGGTGGGTGGCGCTCACCAGGCACTGGTGGCCGTCCCCCACCGCCTCCAGCAGCAGCTGCTGGCGCCCCGGGTCGAGTTCGGCCAGCACGTCGTCGAGCAGCAGCAGCGGCGGCTGACCCACCACCTGGCCCACCAGCTCCAGTTCCCCCAGCTTCAGGGCCAGCACCAGGGTGCGCTGCTGGCCGGCGGAGCCGTAGCGCCGCGCGGCCTGGCCGCCGATCACCAGGGCCACCTCGTCCCGGTGCGGACCCACCTGGCACTGGCCCAGCCGCTCCTCCGTGGGCCGCTGCTGGCGCAGCTGCTCCTCCAGGGCCTGCCGCCAGGGAGCCTCCTCGTCGCTGGCCTCCGCCAGCACGGTGCCGCTCAGGTAGTCGAGTCGCAGGGGTTCGCCGCCTCCCCCGATG
>NZ_JAYGHZ010000329.1:0-6895 GCF_034931285.1 Synechococcus sp. BA-120 BA3 | reverse complement strand
GAAAAAAGCTGAACCCGCGCCTTCTCCAAGGATGAAGGAAGTTCAGCGTGAGCAATAGCGTAAGGCCGCGTCTGCCACTGCGTCTTCGAACGACGACAGTTCCGATTCAGACGAGGGTGACGACGAGTAAATCGTCTTAGCACAACACTGAATCAATGAATCAGGAGGAAGCAGCGGAAAATCCAGACAAGTTTGGGGAAGAAGGAAAAGCTGGCATTAACCAGTTCACCTTGACCGCCACATTGGTTGCAAAATCAATATTGCGATACACCCCGGCAGGTTTGCCCATTTGCGAATTCGAGCTTGAGCACGACAGTGAGCAGCTTGAAGCCAGCAAGCCAAGAATGGTGAAGTGCACAGTTTCAGCGGTAGCGCTGGGTGTGGCAGCCAACCAAGTCAGTGGTCTTGAAGTGGGAAGCCTGAAAAACTGGACCGGATTCATAGCGCTTCGTTCGCACAAATCAAAAAGTCTTCGATTCCATGTTTGCGCAGTGCGCGAATGTTGAAGACTTGAAATAGTTGGAGAATATTATGGCTTTTGGTCGTAAAAATGATCGCAAGGGACGTCGTCCACAACAGAACCCCTTGTTCAAGCGCAAGAAGTTTTGCCGCTTCACAGTGGGCAAGGTAGAGCAAATCGATTACAAAGACATCGACACGCTCAAGGATTTCATCAGCGAAAACGGCAAGATCATGCCCGCTCGTATCACTGGTACCAAGGCGAATTATCAGCGCCAGTTGGACACAGCGATCAAGCGCGCACGTTTCCTGGCTTTGCTGCCTTACACCGACAACCACTAAGCAGTACGGGAGAACACCATGCAAGTAATTCTTCTTGAAAAAATGCCCAACTTGGGTCAACTGGGTGACGTGGTTCGCGTAAAAGACGGCTACGCACGTAACTTCTTGATTCCTTATGGCAAAGCCAAGCGCGCCACAGAATCAGCAATCGCCGAATTCCAGGCTCGCCGTTCCGAACTGGAAAAAGCTGCTGCTGAAAAGCTGGCCGCCGCCCAGGCCCTGGCCGAGCTCTGCCTCAAGCTCGTGCCCGGTGAGACGCCCGCCCCGGGGGTGCTCGCCGACCTGCTGCTCCAGCTCGGGCGTCTGGAAGCGGTGGTGACGGAGCGGGCCGAGCGGGTGGAGGCCCTGGCGGTGGCGGTGCAGGGCAGCGTCCACCTGCTGGCCCTGGGGGGCTTCGCCCTGCCCCTGCAGCATTGCGTCCGTAGCGGCGCGGCGCTGCTGCCGCCGATCGGCGACTGGTCGTGGCGCTGCAGCCTGCTGCCCGGCGAGGGGCTGGCGATCGGGGCGGTGCCCGGAGCCCGGGTGATGCTCAACCCCTCCGAGCTGGCCCTGCTGCAGCGGCTGACGCGCCCCGCTCCGCCCCGGAGCCGGGACGGCCGGCTGATGGGGCCGGAGGCGGTGTGGCTGCACCTGCTCGACCTGGTGGAGGCCTGGTGCGGCGAGCACCTCGGTCAGAGACCGCGAGCCTTCAGACTGCTGCGGACCGCCTGCGACCCGATGCCCTCCCATCCGTCCGAGCCAGCATGAGCCCGAGCGGCAAGACCGAGAGGGGACTGGCCGGCGTCCTGGCCCTGCCGGGGTTCCGGCGACTGTGGATCGGCCAGGTGTTCTCCCAGCTGGCGGACAAGTTCTACATCGTGTTGATGGTGTTCCTGATCGCCCAGTACTGGGTGACGGACACGCCGCAGAACAACGCGGCCCTGGCCGAGGCGGCCGCCGCCTTCCGGATGGGCTTCGAGACCCGGGCCCAGATGATCACCCTGCTGGCCACGGGGATCTATGTGGCCAACACCGTGCCGGCGATGCTGCTGGGGACGGTGGCGGGCGTCTGGGCCGACCGCTGGCCGAAGCGCACCGTGATGGTGGCCTCCAACGGCCTGCGGGCCGCCCTGGTCATGCTGGCGCCCCTTTGCCTGCTGCCGGGGCCGATGTGGCTGGGCCTGAGCTGGGGCTACTGGGCCCTGGTGGCCATGACCTTCTGCGAGTCGGTGCTGACCCAGTTCTTCGCGCCGGCCGAGCAGGCGGCCATCCCCCTGCTGGTGAGCAATCCCCAGCTGCTCGCTGCCAACTCGGTGTACCAGGCCACCAGCATGGCCGCCACGATCGTCGGCTTTGCCCTCGGCGATCCGATCCTCCGCCTGCTGCGCACGCTGCTGGCCCAGGTGGGCATCCCGGGCGGAGAATTCGTGCTGCTGCCGCTCTGCTACGGCGCCGCGGCCGTGGCCATCGCCGGGATCAAGATCTCTGAGCCGCCGCGGGAGCCCCGCACGATCTCCGTCTGGGAGGAGATCGGCGAAGGGGTGCAGGTGCTGCGGGAGCGGCCCAACGTGCGCAGCGCCATGATCCAGCTGGTGCTGCTCTACAGCCTGCTGGCGGCCCTCTACGTGCTGGCGATCAGCCTGGCGGCGGCGATCGGCGGGCTCGGCCCCACCCGCTTCGGCGTGCTGCTGGCGATGAGCGGGCTGGGGCTGGCCCTGGGGGCCCTGGCCATGGCCCAGCTGGGCGAGCGCTTCAGCCGCCGCGGACTGGCCAGTGCGGGGCTCGGGACCATCGCCTGGTGCCTGGTGCTGCTGGGCCAGCTGCGGGGCAACCTCGTCTTCACCCTGCTGCTCTGCGGCCTGCTGGGGGTGGGGGCGGCCCTGCTGGCGATCCCCGCCCAGACGACGATCCAGGAGGACACCCCGGAAAACCAGCGCGGCCGGGTGTTCGGCCTGCAGAACAACCTGATCAACATCGCCCTCAGCCTGCCCCTGGTGCTGGCGGGCACCGTGGTCAGCCGCTACGGGCTGCTGCCGGTGCTCTGGGGGCTGGCGGCCATCGCCGCGGTCGCCGCCCTGAGTGAACGCCCCTGGCGCAGCAGCTGAGGGCCTTCGCTTCGCTGCTAAATTCCTCTGTTGCGTGGGGCCATACAGGTGATGCACATTGCCTGGCTGGGCAAGAAGTCTCCGTTCTGCGGCAACGTCACCTACGGCCTCAGCACCACCGAAGCCCTGCGGCAGCGCGGCCACGCGGTGAGCTTCATTCACTTCGACACGCCCACCCCCTCCCTGGGCCGGCCGGAAGCGGGGAGCGGCGAGCTTGATTCGCCGGGAGGGCCGGAGGCCAACCCCGAGGTGGCCCTGCCCTACCTGGTGAAATCGCAGGTCTACACGATCCCTTCGCCGGGGGCCCAGCGGGAGCTGCGGGAATCCCTGGAGCGGCTGCGGCCCGATCTGGTGCACGCCAGCCTCACCCTCTCCCCGCTCGACTTCCGGCTGCCGGACCTCTGCCAGCAGCTGGGCCTGCCCCTGGTGGCCACCTTCCATCCCCCCTTCGACGCCGGCCTGCGCAATCTCACCGCCGGCACCCAGCAGCTCACCTACCAGCTCTACGCCCCCTCCCTGGCGAAGTTCGACCGGGTGATCGTGTTCTCCGAGCTGCAGGCCGAAGTGCTGGTGCGCCTGGGGGTACGGCGCGAGCGGCTGGCGGTGATCCCCAACGGGGTCGACACCGACAGCTGGGCTCCGGCCGCCCCGGGCGGCGAACCCGAGCTGGCCCAGCTGCGGCTCAGGGTGGGCGGCCGCCGCGTCTTCCTCTACATGGGGCGGGTGGCCACCGAGAAGAATGTCGAGGCCCTGCTGAAGGCCTGGCGGCTGGTGCGCCCCCAGGGCTGCGTGCTGGTGATCGTGGGGGACGGGCCACTGCGCTCCTCGCTGCAGAGCGGCACGGAGTCTGATGTGATCTGGTGGGGCTACGAGGCCAGCCGGGCCCGCCGGGTGGCGCTGCTGCAGCTCGCCGAGGTGTTCCTGCTGCCCTCCCTGGTGGAGGGGCTCTCCCTGGCCCTGCTGGAGGCCATGGCCTGCGGCACCGCCTGCGTGGCCACCGATGCCGGAGCCGACGGGGAGGTGCTGGAGGGGGGGGCCGGCATCGTGATCAGCACCCAGGGCGTCACCACCCAGCTGCGCACCCTGCTGCCGGTGTTGCGGGACCAGCCCGTGCTCACGGCGGAGCTCGGTCGCCGGGCCCGCCAGCGGGCCCTGGAGCGCTACACCCTCACCGGCAACATCGACGCCCTGGAGCGGCTGTACGGCGAACTCTGCCCGCAGCCGGTGGCGGTCTGAGCGCTGGCTCCGGCCCGGTCCGGGCGCTGCCGATCGGCGCGGATGGCGTCAAGATGAGTCTCGGTTCCCGGTGCCATGAACTCACCCATTGCCACCCAGGTCATGACCGGCTCGGATGGGGCCGTCAGCGCCCGGCCCACCGTCTCGATCGTCGACGATGACCCCCACATCCGGGCCATGGTGGCCGAGGAGCTGGAGGACTCCGGCTGCGAGGTGGTCGCCCTGACCAACGGCCATGACCTGGAGCAGAGGCTGGCCGAGGGGGGGATCGATCTCGTCTTCCTCGATGTGCAGATGCCGGACTGCGACGGCATCGAATGCCTGCGGGACCTGCGCGGCGGTGGCTGCACCGTGCCGGTGGTCATCTTCACCTCCCTGAACGACCCGGAGCGGCGCCGCCAGGCCCAGGAGGCCGGCGCCGACGACTACGTGCTCAAGCACGAGCTTCTCGCCAGGCTGCCCGACCTGCTGGAACGGCTCCTGCCCAGGAGGAGCGAGAACCGCCACCTGTGACGACCAACCCACCGATGCCCCCCCCGACCGGGGCCCCTGCCCGTGGCTGGCGTCACCAGCTGTTCGGAAGCCTGCTGGGCCAGCTGCGGCTGGCGGCCTTCACATCGGTGTTCCTGGGGTTCAGCGCCGCCTCCGCCTTCACCCTCTTCATCAACCGGGACTGCCTGCTGCATCACCAGCACGAGGATCAGCGGCTGGCGGCGGGCTCCCTGGCCGATGCTCTGGATCGGCTCGTCGGCGATCCGTCCGCTGCCCATGCCGACCACCTGCGCGGGGAACTGGAGCGCCGCAGTGTCCGGGAGCGCTTCTTCTGGGTGCGGCACCAGGATGGCTCCCTGGTGCTGCCCGGGCCGATGGGCGGCGAGGTGGTGGCCCTTCCCGGCCTGGTCGGGCAGGCCATGGCGGCCCACGCCACCGCCTGGTCGGTGCGATCCTTCACCCCCCTGCTGATCGGCACGGATCGCCGCCTGGTGAAGGATCCGCAGGGCAACAGCTTTCTCACCTACACCCTGCACCGTTCCCCCGGAGGCAGCCAGCTCTGGGTCGCCGAGGACATCAGCACCAATGTCGCCAGCCTGCGCAACATGCTGCTGGGGCTGGCGGTGGTCTGGATCCTGAGCCTGGTGCTCACCCTGGTGGCGATCTCCGTGCTCACCCGCCGGCTGCTCCAGCCGCTGCGGGATCTCAACCGCATGGCCGCCGGCGTCACCACCGAAAGCCTCGCCAGCAGCCATCTCAAGCTCGAGAAGGCGCCCCTGGAGGTGGAGGAGCTGGCCCAGTCCTTCAACGGCCTACTCGACCGGCTGGCCCTGGCCTGGAGCCAGCAGCGGCATTTCGTGGGGCTCGTCTCCCATGAACTGCGCAACCCACTAATGATCATCGGCGGCTACCTGCGCCGCCTGCAGCGCCGCGGCCAGAACCTCGATCCGGAGCAGATGCGCGCCCTCGCCACCACCGAGGCGGAGACCCATCGCATCACCCGGATGCTCAATGACCTGCTGGATCTTTCCCGCAGCGAGTCGGGCCAGCTGCAGATGGTGCTGGCCCCGGTGGCGGTGGATGAGGTGCTGACCACCGCCTGCGACCTCGCCCGCAGCCAGCTGTCACGCCCGCTGCTGCTCTCCCTGCCCGAGGAAGCCGCCGAGGGGCCGATCCGTGCGGTGGCCGAGACCGATCGCCTCCAGCAGGTGCTGCTCAACCTGATCGAGAACGCCGACAAGTACTCCCTGCCGGGGCGACCGATCAGCCTCGAACTGACGAAGAACGACGCCGAACTGTGCATCACCGTCCGGGACCAGGGCATCGGCATCCCCCCCGAGGACATCCCCAGGGTGTTCGACCGTTTCCACCGCGGCCGCAACGCCATCGAGCATGAACGCGGTTCGGGCCTCGGGCTTTCGGTGGTGAAGCTGCTGGTGGAAGCCATGGGGGGCTCCATCGACGTCGACAGCGAAATCGGGGAGGGGAGCCGGTTCCACATCCACCTGCCGGCGGCTCAGTAGCGTTCCGGCCGCGGGGCCTGCCAGTCGGGGTCGAACCCCTTCAGGCGCAGCAGGGCCACGGCCTCCTCAAGGCGGCGGCGGTCCAGCCGCCAGAGGCGATAGACACCGGCGCGCTCGAGCTCGCTGGCGCCGAGATGGCGCCAGAAGGGGGCACGGGCCGTGGTCTGGTCGATCACCACCAGCACCGTGGGCTGCTCCTCCGGCCTGCTGGGCCGCTGGCCCGTCCGGCGCTCCCGCCGCAGGCGGTCCGCCAGGTTGATGGGACCCTCCACGCCGATGCCCTCGTAGATCACCACCCGCCGGCCGTAGTAGTGCAGGGAGGGCTTGAGCACGCCCACCATCGCCACCGGCTCCCCCGGACGGCCCTCGCGCTGCAGCGCCGCCGCCATGCGGCGCACGGGCTCACCCCGCAGACGATCGCCCACGCTCCACAGCGGCAGCAGGGCCGCGGGCACGAACAGCACCAGGGGCAACTGCAGGGCCAGCAGCCGCAGCGGGGGGCGGCGACGACGGGTGAACCAGCCCAGCAGGGCGGCCAGCAACCAGCAGAAGGCCACCACGGCCACCAGGGGACTGTCCTGCAGTTCCGCCGCCAGCGTCGGCATCTCCGGGTCGTGGATCAGCGGCAGCCAGAGGGGAGCCGCCAGAAACGCCAGGCCCAGCCCGCTCACCAGCAGCAGGCTGAGGCCCCAGGCCCAGCGCTCCCAGGGCCGGCCAGCCCCGCCGGACCAGCCCGTCTGGGCCGCCAGGGCGATCAGC
>NZ_JAYGHZ010000328.1:0-6965 GCF_034931285.1 Synechococcus sp. BA-120 BA3 | reverse complement strand
GGGCAGGATCACCTCGGGAGCTCCCTTGGCGCTCAGCACCAGCGGCCCCCCGGCAGAACTCCGGCCCGGGGGCGGGGGGCCCAGGGGTGCCGCCAGGCGGGCCTCGGCGTCCCTCAGCCACACCGCCATCATCCGCCGTTCGGCGCGGAAGGGCATCTCCGCGGCCCGGCCGTGCTCCGCCCGCAGGCAGGCGGTCTCCAGGCCCGCGCGAGCGGCGATCTCCAGCAGCGCCACCTCGGTGGGGTCGCCGATTCCACCCTGCTGCTGCGGCTCGGCGTCGTTGCAGAGCACGCCGGCCTGCAGCAGCAGCTCGAGGTGGCCGGGGCTGCACCCGGCCGTCGCACCCGGCGGCGGCGTCAGGGCGACGGCCTGGACGTCGGTGTGCAGGGCCAGGGTGCCGCAGCGGAGCTCCGTCACCACCTGCCGGTTCTGGGTCAGGGTGCCGGTCTTGTCGGTGCAGATGACGGTGATGGCCCCCAGCGCCTCCACCGCCGGCAGGTGGCGGATCAGGGCGGCGCGACGCACCATCCGCTGGGTGCCGATGGCCAGGCTCACCGTGATCACCGCCGGCAGCCCTTCCGGCACGATCGCGACGGCGGTGGACAGGGCCATCTCCAGCAGGGCCAGGGGAGAGCCGCCGAGCAGCCAGCCCCCCAGCACCACCGCCGCCACGAGCCCCAGGGCCCAGGCCACCAGCCTGCGGGAGAGGTCCGCCAGGCGTTCCTGCAGGGGCGTCGGCTCCGGGCGGGCAGCGTGAATCAGCGTGGCGATGCCACCGAGCGCGGTGGCCATGCCCGTGGCCGTCACCACCGCCAGTCCCCGGCCCCTGCCCACCGCGGTGCCGAGGAAGAGGCAGTTGCTGCGCTCCACCAGCGGTGTCTCCGCCGCCAGCGGCGGTTCGGGACGCTTGCTGACCAGATCAGCCTCACCGGTGAGGGCCGATTCCTGCAGCCCCAGGTCGCTGCCCTCCAGCAGCCTGGCATCGGCGGGGACCTGATCGCCGCTCTCGAGGCGGATCAGGTCCCCCGGCACCAGCTGGTCAGCGGGGAGGCGCTGCCAGCGTCCGTCGCGGCGCACGCGTGCCAGGGGCTGGGCGAGGTTCAGGAGGCTGCGCAGGGCCAGCAGGGCCCGGCTCTCCTGCAGGTAGCCGAGCAGGGCGGTGAGCCCCACGATCAGCAGGATCGCGATCGCATCCTTGGGAACGGCGTGATCCACCACGGCCAGAGCGGCGGACACCGCCGCCACCGCCAGCAGCAGGAGCAGCATCACGTTGCTGAACTGATCCAGCAGGATCCGCCAGCGGCCCGGGCCCGGCGGCAGGATGAGCCGGTTGGGACCGGCGCTGGCCCGGCGTTCGGCCGCGGCGGCCTCGCCCAGACCCTCCCCGTCCACCCCGAGCCGGCGCAGGCAGTCCGGTCCGGTGAGGGCCTGCCAGTCCGTGGCCTCGGCAGGGATCATCGCCAGCCACCCGGTGGCCCCTGAACCCTAGGCGGGCTCAACGGTTCCCCGGCCGTGGCCCTGCCTGTGGCCCTGGCCGCGGCCCTTCCGACGCAGGACTGCGGCCTTGCCGCGGCGCACGGCGGCAGGCCGGGAGACGCGACCTACGTTCGGAACCGGGCTTGCTGGGAAGGGCGATGGCCGACCTGCTGATCAGGGATGTCGACGACGCCATCGTCCGCGCCCTGCGGCACCGGGCCTGCATCCATGGCCGCAGTGAGGAGGCCGAGCACCGGGCGATGCTGGCCTCCGCCTTGCTGTTCACGCCCTGCCGCAGCCTGGCCGAACACCTGAGTGCCCTACCGGCCGTGGGTCGCGATGGGGACTTCGAGCGTGAGCCTCCATCGACCGGTGCCCCGGACCCCAGCCGTGAGCAGGCATGTATCTGATCGACACGGCCGTCATCCGCGAGGCCGGCAGGGGACCCCTGGCCCATGGCGGGGTGCGGGCCTTCTTCGAGGAGGTGCAGCGGGAACGGTCGCGGCTCTTCCTGGCTGCGGTCACGGTGGGGGAACTCAGCCGCGCCCTGGCCCTGATCCGCCAGCGGGGTGAGGAGTCCCAGGCCCGGGAGCTGGAGGACTGGCTGCGGCTGCTGCTGCAGGACCACGACGAGAGTCTGCTGACCCTGGATGCCAGGGCGGCGCAGCTCTGGGGACTGCTGCTGGCCCGCCATCCGCAGCAGGTCATCGCCCTGCAGATCGCCGCCATCGCCGTGGTCCACGATCTGACGCTGGTGACCCGCCTGACACCGGTTCTGGGTACCGCCGGCGTGCGGGTGCGGGATCCATGGTCGATGAATGGCGCCATCGGCGCCTGAACCTGGGCGCACGAGGCGCCTTTCTCTTCCGGCTCGCCGTGATCCAGGCAGATCCTGGATCAGATGGATCCCCTCACCGGGGATAACGAGACGAAGGGCAAGGTGGCGCTGGTTGGCCCCTGCATCATCGCCACCCATGAAAAGGACAAGCTGAACATCGCCAACATCGCTCTGCAGAGCGGCAAGGACAGTCTCAGGGATGCTGCGGCGTTTCTGCTCGGACAGGAATGCAAGGAGCATCCCCAGCTGTCGACCTGCAGGACAGCTCTGGAGCTGCTGGCACGGGCGGAGGAGGTGAGCGTCCAGCGCCAGATCCGCAGCGACGGAGTGGCGAATGTTCCGGTGCAGCCGTCGCCCGTCGCCACGGCCCTGGAGGAGATCACGACGGCCAAGCTCGCCGAATCCGAGCTGCAGGGATGGATCTACGTCGGCAAGGCCGATCCATCCGGCAGGCTCATGGACGACCGCACCATCAATGTCAAGAACAAACCGGAGCCCGGTGCCGATGTCACCACCATCACCTCCGTCTACCTGAGGGACAAGGGCACGATCCGCTGGGGATCTTCCCTCGGGATCATTCCCCGGGGGCAGATCCTGACGATCCATGGCCTGCAGTCGACACCCCTGGCGGGTGGCAACGTGGCCGTCTGGGCCAGGGTGAAGACCCAGAAGAGTGCCGTTCTGACGGTTCCCTGAAGGGGGGCAGGCTGGGGATCGGGACGGCGGCCTGCCGCCGGATTACCGCCGCCTGCCCTTGTCCCGTCGAGCCCCTGCCGGCCACGGCCGGACCCGGCAGAGCGCTTGATGGCGACCGGGACGGGAATGGAGATGGATGAAATAGATCGAAATCTTTACCGCTGTTGTCAGTTAACTCCGACATCTCTGAGCCAAAGAAGTGATCCGTGGATGCGAAGTGAATGTGCAGCAGATGCGCGGCCGATCCGGTCTCTTTTTCATGCGGCCCTTCACGACTTGGTGATCTGCGCTACTCCGGAAGCTCGTGAAACGGGCGCTTCCGTTTCCGGCCAGTCTGCTCAGATCCATCTGGCAGCAAGCGATCTGGCTTGCTGAGTCAGTGTCGCCTGCCTGCTCATCTGCTCCTGAGGTACCTCGCGTGCACGGGTTGGACGGCTTCTTGAAACTCCTGATACTTTGCCTGGGTACTGATTCGAGGTCCCCGACCTTCCAGTCATGAATTTCCTCCGATCCCCCATCTCTTGGCTGGGTGCTTCCAGAGCCGACCTGGCCAAGTCCGCTCTCCTCGCCGCAGCCGTTCTGGGCGGCTCCCTGCTGGCGGGTGGCGCTGCTCAAGCTTCAGGCCGAGAGTCCTGCTTCTTTGGTGGTCAAAGTCCGACCTGCGTGGTGGGAGGACCGGGGTGGACTCTTGGTGACAAGAACTTGATACTTGATCAGCTTCCTGCTGGTACAGCAGATGAAGCCATCCTTGGAGAAATCGTCTTTAACTGGATCTCGCGGCCAAACCCGGATGATTCCAGTCCCTATGAGTTTGACGACTGGGATATTGAGGTCGACTTTGATAACCCACTGACCAATTCCACTGGCAGCTTTGAGTACACTCTGTCCGTGATTGACTCCGAGTCCAGTTGGTTTATTGACACCGTTCGACTTGACAGCGATATTGAAGGAACTGGCCCCTTCGATTCCCTCGTAACCAAGGACATCATCGGAGATGGAGGTGTCGTGGTCCCCTCCATTGAGTCTCGAAATGGTAATCCTTCGGACACTGTGCCTATTGGACCTTTCAGGACCATCAAAGTAACCGATACTTGGAGCACTTGCGAGTCTTGCTCGATCGACAGTTTCAACAACACCTACGCTCAATCACAAAACGTTCCCGGCCCCCTGCCCCTCCTGGGCGTCGGCGCCGCCTTCGGTTACAGCCGTCGGCTGAGGAACCGGCTCAAGGTGCATACCGAAGCCTGAGCCCGCAGCTGCCCAGCCTCCTCACCCATCCAGGCCCTGCCCTCCCGGCAGGGCCTTTTCTGTGCCTCAGGCCCAGAGCTGCGTGGCGGCCTGGACGGTGGCCTGGCCGATCAGAGCCCCCAGCGCCAGCCCCTGCTGGTTGCCGTCATCAAAGTGGATGCCGCCGTAGAGGCGCGAGAGGCCCGCCGCTTCGCTGGCCTCCCGCCAGGTGTCCCAGTGCAGCGTCACCACCTCCTTGGCGCTGGCCGGCTCGAACACGCCCCGCCCGCTCACCGCGCCGCCGAAGCCAGCCCCCACCAGACTCTCCAGCACCGCCGCCGCCGCCGCCGAGAAGGTGCTGTGCCCGGAGGGAAATTCCGGGAACGGCGGGCTGTAGCTGCCGCCCGGGCGCTGGTAGGTCTCCCAGGTGGTGCCGTCGATCGTTCCCGTGCCGTCGATGTCGCGGGAGTAGGCCGTGACGGTGGCAAGCCCGGTGAGCGGATCCGGGTCCCCCACCAGGCCCAGCGCGCTCAGGTCGCGGATCACCTGCACGGGCCGTGCATAGTCCGCCTCGGTCTTCTTTTGCCAGGTGGCCACCGCGGCCGACTGCAGCGCCTGGCCCAGGCTGAAGTACAGCTTCACCTCCTCCCCCAGCGGCAGATCCCGCTGCTCGGCGGCGTACTGGCCGAAGATCATCCAGGTGCCGGGGGGGAACGGCGTGCCCGCCCCGTCTTCCCAGAACTCGGCGCTGAACTTCTGCTCCTCGGTGAGCCCGGCGCTCACCGCGATCACCCGCTCCGCCTGGGCGAGGAAGGCCGGGTTGATCAGGCTCCCCACCGCCGCCCGATCGATCGGCACCACCGCCCCCGCGGCGGTGGTGATCGTGCGGCTCCGCAGATCCGCCGTGGCGCCCTCCAGCAGCAGGAAGGGCTCCGGCTCCTTGAGGGTGGCCAGGAACGCCTCGAGCTGCTCGGACGGCAGATAGGCCCGCACCTGGCCCCAGCCCGGGGTGAGGCAGGTCTGCAGCCCGGAGCCGGGATCGTCGCCCACCCGGTACCCGGGCGTCCAGTGCGCGATGTCGATCACCTGGGCCGGATGTCCGTTGACCGGCGTGAAGGGAGCCGTGGCGCCTGCGGTGGCCCCGTCCTTCGCGACGTGACGCAGGATGGTGCTGGACAGTTGCCTGGCCAGGAGATTGGTGGCCCCGTCCAACCCCCGGCCGAGGGGGTCAGCGTGGCCCGCGAGGGTCTCGGCGAACAGTGGCTCTGCCTGCGGCGCCAGCGCCGTGAGCACCTGGTACGCGGTAGTGGCGATCACGTTGTCCACCAAGGCCTTCTGCCGCGGCGCCGAGAGGTGGGCGGTGAGCAGCCGGGTCGTCCGCTCCAGCAGCTCCAGCATCCGGCCCGCCGCCCCCTCCAGGCTCGTGCTGGCCGGATCGAAGAGCTGCCAGGCCTCGTACAGCGCCGTTCCCGCCGTGGCATAGAACCGTGCCGCCACCGTGGGTCCCGTCTGCCCGGCCACGGTCACCCGGCCCTGCGCCACGGCCTCCACCGCGGCCTGCACCCAGTCGAAGGCCACCGAGGTGTCGCCATCTCCCGGCAGCACCGACACCGCCAGCGAGCTGGGCTCCAGCACCAGCCGGGGGCCTGCCCCCTGTGCCGTCGCTTGGAACGCTCCGCCCCCGGGCTCGGGTGGGAGCTCCGACGGGCGGACCGGCAGGGGAGCGCCCGCCATCGATTTCCTCATGATGATTCCGTTGAACAGGCTGCAAAACGCTAGCGTTGATCGATGGTGGCTCTGGCTCGCGGCCCTAGGGACGCCGCCGCCGGCTGGCGTCAGCCGGGTGCTGAAGGGAGCGGGCGATGCGGTGGCAGCCGGTCACTCCCCAGCTGTCGCCATGGCAGGCACCATTCCCCCGCATGCGGTGCCGGGGAACGATCACCGCCTGCACCGGTGGGGACGCGGGGGCTGGCACGTCACGCCCCGGAAGACAGGGCTTCCCGGTCGCATCGGCCCACCTCAGTCGATCCGGCCAGGTGGAGGCTGGACACCGGCGGCCGCCGCGAGTTCCGCCTCGGTCAGCCGGGCGTCATCCACGGCGTCCTCGTCGAGGGGTTGGAGCGGCTCTCCGGTGAGCTCGGCAGCCAGCTCCTCCCACGGGCGGTCAGGCTCGAGGCCGTCATCGTCATCGTCGTCCACGGGTCGTGGCAGGGTCGAGGCCATGGCTGTCTCCCGCCGGAATCCGGCAGCGGCATCGTCTGAAGGCACCGTATCCCTGTCGATGGCAACCCGCCGAAGCGGGGGCGGATGTGCTGCATCCGCTGCCCAGGACCCTGGCTAGGACAGGGCCAGGGCAGGGGGAAGGCCATGGGTGGCACGACGACCATGCAGCGGGAGGTCGGCGTCGCCTCGGGCGGGGCTGAGCTGGCGGGGATCCTGACCCTTCCCGTTCCGGTGGTGGGGCTGGTGCTGTTCGCCCATGGCAGTGGCAGCAGTCGCCTCAGCCACCGCAACCACGACGTGGCCCGGGAGCTGGTGGAGGCGGGGCTGGGGACGCTCCTGTTCGATCTGCTCACCGCTGCGGAGGAGCGGATCGATCGGCTCGATCGTTCCCTGCGCTTCGACATCGCGCTGCTGGGCCGGCGTCTGATCGGGGCCATCGACTGGGTGGGCCACCAGCCCGAACTGAGCGGCCTGCCCCTCGGGCTCTTCGGGGCCAGCACCGGGG
>NZ_JAYGHZ010000327.1:0-7019 GCF_034931285.1 Synechococcus sp. BA-120 BA3 | reverse complement strand
CCGCAGGCCCGTCGTCAGCAGGCGCCGCAGCGCGGCGGGTTCGAGCGCCAGCAACCGGGCCATGGTGAGGGGACCATCCGGCAGGGGCAGGGGCGCCGGGCCGTCGGCGCTGCGGCCCGGGCCGGAGTCGGGCTCAGAGGACCGCATCGGCAAGGTCGGCGGCGAGCTGGGTCACTCCGGTGCTCCAGGGGTGGGAGGGCACATCCACCAGGGCCAGGCTGCCACTGGCGATGGTGAGCAGGTCCTCGCTGAGGGGCAGGATCGCCCCGACAGGAATGCCGTAGCTCTGGGCCACCCGGGCGCGCACCTGCTCGGCATCGAAATGGGCGGGCAGCTTGTTCACCACCAGGCGGGCCTCGGGCACCATGAGCCTCTGGGCCACTTCGATCGCCACAGCCGTGCCGAGGTAATCCTGCTGGTCGGGACGCATCACCATCACCAGACAATCGGAGATGGCGGTGGAGAGCAGGGTCTCCTCGTTGATCCCGGGGTGGGTATCCACGATCAGCAGATCCAGGCGCTGGCTCTGGCCGAGGCTGAACAGGGCATCGTTGAGCCGCTCGACCTCATAGCCTTCGCGCAGCAGCCGGGCGATCCGGTCACCCTCCATGGCGGCAGGCACCAGAAAGATGCGCCCCTTGCCGCCCGCCATCGAGGCGGGAGTCACATCATGGGAGCACTTTTCGATCGGAATGGATCCCTGAAGATGATCATTGAGCGTATGGGATTGCGGCCCTGCCGTGAACCCGAACAGCACATGGATTCCTGGTGAAGCAAGATCGGTGTCGAAGACGCCGACCCTGAGTCCGCGGGCTGCGAATGCGGCCGCCAGATTCGCCGAGAGGTTGGATTTTCCCGTTCCACCACGGAAGGAATGGACGGAAAGGATCCTGGTCATGAAGCGATCCAACCTGGAGACGTGGGAAAATCATAGGCATGGTGCTGCAGGCCCTTTTGAAGAATCGCCCCCGTCTCCAGGGACGATCGCCAACGATGTCGGACAGGGGGCAAGGTCGGCCGATGCGGCTGTCCGTGCGGCTGATGCTCCTGGGGATCAGTGGCCCGCTCGTGAGCCTGGCGATCTTCCTGGCGCTGGCCACCATCGGCTCGATTCGCCTGGCCCAGAAAGCCAGGATCGAGATCAGCACCATGTTCGACCACGACAACCTCTCCTCCCTGGCGGTCACCACTTCGATCATCCAGAAGTCGGCCGCAGAGTTCAGCCGGGACATCCAGCAGGATTCCCAGGAGCTGGCCGGAAGCCTGGCGCCCCTGCGGGTGGATGCGAAGGGACGACTGTCCTGGAGAGGCGCACCCCTGTCCGTGGACCAGGCACCGGCGCTGCTCAACGAACGGCTGCGGCTCCCCCTGGCGATGCCCCATGAGCGGGCGTCGCTCTATGTGCGGGAACGCCCTGGTGTCTGGCGTCGCCTGACGGGCATCACCAGCCGGGGTAAGGCCCTGAGGCCCGGCACCCTGGCCCGCCCATCCACGGTGGCGGACTTCGAGAACCTCTTCAAGGGCGCTCCGGCCACGGAGGTCGGTCGCAACACCCTGATCCAGCTGGACGGGGAATGGCGGATGGCCCGGCTGACACTGCTTTCGGGCGGGAAGCCGGGTGATGGCCATCTGGCCCTGATGGTGGATGTCAGCACCCAGGCCGCCTCCCAGCTGCTGGCCGCCGGCTCCAGCCTCTTCCCGATCGACACCCACCAGGCGGCCTTCTTCGGCATCAGCCCCACCGGGACCCTGTACTGCAGCTACCAGACCCCGGACACCCAGGCCTGCATCGACCTGGCCATGGCGATGCGGGAGAACGGCGGGATTCCCGAACCCCGCGCCCTTGGCCAGAGCCGGACCTTCGAGCGCAAGGCCCTGGTGCGTCCTCCGGGCACCGACACCCCGGTGCTTCAGCACCTTTACATCGCCACCTTCCCGGAGTGGAACTGGCTGGCGGTCGTCTCCGTGGAGGAGGAGGCCCTGGCGGATGCCCTGGTGCCGATGCAGGAGGCCAAGGACCAGATGGTCCGCCGGCTGGTGATCCTCACCCTGATCCTGATCAGCGCCAGTGGGGTCGCCGCCTGGCTGATCGCCCGCGGCATCCGGCGCGAGCTGCGGGAGCTGGCGGCCGCCGCCGATGCCATCGCCGACGGCAAGGACCATCAGGCCCTGACCTACCCGGCGGACGACGCCATCGGCCGGCTAGTGCGGGCCTTCAACCGGATGTCGGGGGCCGTGGCGGACCGGGAGAACTCCCTGCGCGACCAGATCCGGCAGATGGAGATCAACATCAACGCCAGCGAGCTGCAGGGCCAGGTCTGCTCGATCCTCAACGATCCGGGCTTCGAGCAGCTCAGTGCCCGGGCCCGGGCCATGCGGCAGCGGCGGCTGGAGCAGATCAGCGCATCTGGGCCATCCGCGTCGGCAGACGCAGGGTCTGCAGGGGATTGCCCACCGCCTGGAGAAGGGCGGGATCGGGCTGCACCGGCAGGCCGCTCGAGCGGCTGAGCTGCACCAGGGTGTCGTTGTAGGTGGCCAGGTTCTCGATATAGGAGCTCACCGCCTGGCTGATCTCCTGCTGGGCCTGCACCACATCGGTGATCGTGCCGTAGCCGGCGTTGAAGCGCAGGGTCTGGAGGCGCAGCGCCCCGTTGGCCGCCTTGACCCGTTCGGCGCCGGCCATCACGATGCTGCGACCGGAGCGGGCCTGGGCCACCAGGGACTGGACGTCGCTGCGCACCTGCAGCAGGGTGGCGCTGTAGGTCTCGGCGGCGGCGGCGGCCTGGCGGCGGGCGGCGGCGGCGTTCATGCGGGCCTGACCGCCGTCGAAACCCGTGAAGGTCAGCTGCAACAGGGCGGATCCGTTCCATTCATCGGAGCGGGCATTGGGCACGAACGGAGGGCCCTGGTTGAGGTACCCCACCCCCTTGGTCCAATAGAGGGAGGTGATCAGCTGCAGGGTGGGGCGGTAGGTGGCCAGATAGATCCGGGCCTGGGCCTCGTTGGTCTGGACGGCGAGGAGCTGCTGCTCCAGCACCTTGCGGTAGGCGATGCTCGCCGTGATCGAGTCGTCGAGGGAATGGTCCCAGGCGCCGAGGGGCTCGAAGGGCGTGGCGGGCGTGAGGGCCTCGGGGCTGGGGGTGGCCAGCAGCTGGGCCAGGTTGGCCCGGGCCGTCTCCACCTGCTGTTCGGCGGCCAGCAGGGCCTGGCGATCGGCCAGCAGGACGGTCTGCTGCTTGAAGACCTCCAGCTTGGAGGCCACCCCCATCTGCACCCGGGTCTGGGCCAGGCGATAGAGAAGCTCATCGTTCTCAACGATCTCACGGCCGGTCTTGACGGCGGCAAGGGCCCGCTGCAGATCGATGAAGGCCGCCTGGGTCTTGAGGCGCTGGTCGCGGCGGGTGATCACATAGGTGTCGGCCGCCTGGCGGACCAGGTACTTGTTCTGCCAGATCGTGGCCGATCGGGTGGGATCGATCAGGTTCCAGGTGGTATCGATCTGGCCGATCGCCTGGAAATAACTGGCCTCGAACACCCTCTCACTGCTGAGACCGGAACCCGAGATGGGGAAGCCTGCGGAGGCACTGAAGGGGTAGTTGTAGAAGGTCTTGGAGCCGTAGGGCCCGCCGTTGAGGCTGAGGTTGAGGGTGGGCCACCAGCTGGCGTAGGCGGCGCCGAGGCTGTTCTGGGTGGCCACCAACGACTCATAGGCGGAGCGCACCACAGGATTGCGATCCACCGCCCAGGCCGCCGCCTGCTCCATCGTCAAGGCCGCCAGGAGCTCGGGGGGAAGGGGGGGCAGACGGTCGCCGGTGGGCATCGGACCGGGCCATCCCGCCCCCAGGCCCTCGACGGCCTTCACTTCGGGGGGGGTGAGCGTGGCGGGCAGGGACTGGGTCCGGGCCGGGTCCGGCAGCACCAGTCCGGCGGTGGCGGCGGAAGCGAGGCTGAGGCTGAGGGCCTGCCGGATGGGGCGCCACTTCATCGCGTCTGGGCGATCACATAGGAGAGGGGAAGATCCAGCAATTTGCCGACCCTGGGCACGAAGGCGCGGTGATTGAAGACGTCATAATCCAATCGCTCGATGACATCAAGGATCCCCCGATACAGCCGCAGCGATGCCCACACCGGCCAGCGGGCATCGGGAGCCAGCCAGCGCACCCCGGCCTCGGAGCGATTGAACCAATCCCGGGCCCGCTCCAGCTGGAACCGCATCAGCGCCTGCCAGTTCTCATTGAGACGCCCGGCCATCAGATCGGCTTCGGAGTAGCCGAAGCGGTCGAGATCCTCCTGGGGCAGGTAGATGCGGCCGCGACCGCGATCCTCACCCACATCCCGCAGGATGTTGGTCAGCTGGTTGGCGATGCCCAGGGCCACGGCCGCTTCAGAGGTGTCGGGCCGCTCGCTCCAGGGGGCGGAGGTGTAGGCCGCATCGACCCCCATCACCTCCTGGGTCATCAGACCCACGGTGCCGGCCACCCGGTAGCAGTAGAGCTGGAGATCGGAGAAGCTGGCGTAGCGGTCGCGCAGCACATCCATCCGCTGACCCTCGATCATGTCGAGGTAGGCCTGCAGGGGCTGGGGGAAGCGCTCGATCGTGTCCAGCATCACTCTGTCGAGAGCATCGATGGCATGGCCGGCGAACAGGGCGCGGGTACGCTCCTCCCAGGCATCCAGGCGCTCCAGCAGGACCTCGGCGGACAGCGTCTGGGCCTGGGCGCTGTCCATGAGTTCGTCGGTGCGGCGGCACCAGACGTAGATCGCCCAGATCGCCCGGCGCTTGGCCGGCGGCAGCAACATCGTGCCGAGATAAAAGGTCTTGGCCCACTGCGCCGTCTCCTGGCGGCAGGATTCGTAGGCCTCCTCCAGATCGGAGGCGTGCTCGAGGGGCAGCGGGGCCAGCACACTCACACCGTCGCCAGGCTCTGGGCGGGGGCCGGGCCCTGGCCGCGGCCGGAGAGGTGGGCGTCGACGGCGGCGGCACAGAGCTTGCCGCTCAGCACCGCCCCCTCCATCGAGGCCAGGTAGCGCTGCATGGTGAAGCAGCCCGCCAGGAAGAAATTGGGGATGGGGGAGTCCTGGGAGGGCCGCAGCTGCTGGCAGCCCGGCACGGTCTTGTAGACGGAGAGGGGGGTCTTGACGACCACAGACTTGCGCAGCACGGCCGGGGCGTCGCCGGTGAAGTGAACAGGGAAGAGGCGCTTGAGCTCCTCCATGGTGGCGGCGACGATCTCCGCATCGGGGCGACCGATCCAGTCGGCGGCCGGGGCGAACACCAGCTCGAGCATGGAGCGGTCGGGATCCTCGTACTCCCGGCAGGTGTTGCTCATGTCGGCATAGACGCTGAGCAGGTCGGAACGGCTGAACAGCAGGTGGTCGATGTCCGTCAGCTTGCGGTCGAACCAGAGATGGATGTTGATCACCGGCACCCCCCGCAGCCCCTCGAGCTTGCTGAAGTAAGGCAGCGGCTTCCAGGCCTCCGGCAGCAGCAGCTTGAGCGGATCGACGGGCATGGCGCTCACGTAGGCATCGGCCTGGATCTCGCGTTCGGGCCGCCCCTTGATGCCACCGATGCGAAAGCCCGTCACGGCCCCGTCCCCATCGATGCGGATCTCCCGGAGGGGCGACTCCAGGTGCACCTCACCCCCCCGGGCCTCGATGTAGTCCACCATCGGCTGGCAGAGGCGCTCCGGCGGGTTGCCATCCAGAAAGGCCATTTTGGAGCCGTCCGTCTCCTGGAGGAAGCGGTTGAGGGCGGTGAGGACCACCGTGCTGGAGATCTCTTCGGGGTTGATGAAGTTGAGCGCCTTGCTCATGGCGAGAAAAACTTCATCGTTGACGCGCTCGGGGATATTGTGAATCCGCAGCCATTCACTCCAGCTGTACTTGTCGCATTCCTCCACATAGGCCTGGCCGCGCAGCATGGCCGGCACCAGACCCAGGCCGAAGGCGATCTTCTCCGGCCAGGTCAGCATGTCGTTGTTGCCCAGGATCGCCGCCACCCCGTTCAGCGGCGCCGGCAGGTCCGGGAAATCAAAGCGGCTGTAGGTGCCCGGCACTTCCTTCTGGTTGAAGATCATCGAATGGGATTTCCACTGCAGGCGATCCTCGATGTCCAGCTCGGCGAAGAGTTGGCGCATGTTGCGATAGGCGCCAAAGAAGATGTGCAGGCCGGTTTCGTACCAGTCGCCATCGGCGTCCTGCCAGGCCGCCACCTTGCCGCCCAGCACATCTCTGGCTTCAAGCACGATCGGGGTGTGGCCGGCGTCGCAGAGATATTTGGCGCAGGACAGGCCGGCCAGACCGGCCCCGGCGATGACAACCCGCATGTCGTACCCGAGATCAGCAGCAACCTTATCGGGCCTCCCAGGGCAGGGGCGACCGGCGCCGGGGGGCCGCGGCGGCGGAATCGGCCGCCGACCTACCTAAAGTTGGAGGCGCACTCCACGGGTGCCACCCCTTCTTCCGATCCCCGCCCCCGAGGCCGAGCCCATGGTCGAGACGCTGCTCAAGTCCACCACCCGCCACATCCGGCTGTTCACGGCGCGGGTCGAGAACGACGACCTCATCCCGGACCCGGATCAGCTCACCCTCGACATCGATCCCGACAACGAGTTCCTCTGGGACGAGGCGGCCCTCGAGAAGGTCCGCGGCCAGTTTCGGGAGCTGGTGGCGGCCCAGGCCGGCCAGGAGCTGAGCGACTACAGCCTGCGCCGCATCGGCTCCGAGCTCGAGGGGCTGGTGCGTCAGATGCTCCAGGCCGGTGAACTCAGCTACAACCCCGAGGCCCGGGTGCTGAACTACTCGATGGGCCTGCCCCGCAGCCCGGAAACCCTGTGACCCGCTCCCGCAACAGCGCCGGCCGCTCCGAGCCGGGCGGCTACGCCCCCCGACCCGACCGCACCGCGCCCCGCTACGACCCCCGGTCCGACGCGCGCTCCGACCGCTACGACGACCGGGCTGATCGCTTCGCCACCGGCTACGGCCGCCGGGAGGATCCCCGCTACGGGCCCGAACGC
>NZ_JAYGHZ010000326.1:0-7075 GCF_034931285.1 Synechococcus sp. BA-120 BA3 | reverse complement strand
CCACCGGACACGCCCAGCAGCAGCGACCCCCCCGCCGGCAGCAGGGCGGGCTGGCGCAGCAGGTGCCGGTGCAGGCGCGCCTGGTCGCTGCCCCAGGGCCGCCGGCCCTGGCAGGGGTCGGGTGGGAGAATCACGGCATGCGTCCTTCCGTCCGCCGATGACCCGCCTCTCCAGCCTGCCCACCGCCCTGCAGCAGGCGATCCGTCAGGGGCGGGCGCTGAAGGTCATCGCCGGACTCGACAACTTCGATGCGGCCCGGGTGCAGCAGGTGGTCCGGGCCGCCGCCGCCGGCGGCGCCGACCTGGTGGATCTGGCCTGCGACCCCACCCTCGTCCGGCTGGCCGTGGCCCTGGCACCGGGTCTGCCGGTCTGCGTCTCGGCCGTGGATCCCGCCCTGTTCCCGCCGGCCGTCGAGGCCGGTGCGGCCATGGTGGAGATCGGCAACTACGACAGCTTCTATCCCCAGGGTCGGGTCTTCGGGGCCGATGAAGTGCTCGCGCTCACCCGCCGCACCCGGGCGCTGCTGCCCGGCACGGTGCTCTCGGTCACCGTGCCCCACACCCTTCCCCTCGACGCGCAGGAGCGGCTGGCGGTGGAGCTGGTGGCCGCCGGCGCCGACCTGATCCAGACCGAGGGCGGGACCAGTGCCCGTCCCCTCAGCGCCGGTGCCCTGGGCCTGATCGAGAAGGCCGCCCCGACCCTGGCGGCCGCCCATGCCATCAGCCGGGCGGTGGCTGTGCCGGTGCTGTGCGCCTCCGGGCTTTCCGCCGTCACGGTGCCCATGGCCCTGGCCGCCGGTGCCGCCGGTGTCGGCGTGGGCTCCGCCGTCAACCGCCTCGACGATGAGCTCGCCATGGTGGCGGTGGTGCGGGCCCTGCGGGAGGCCCTGCCCGCGGCGTCGATGGTTCAAAACGAACGGCCTCAGTAAACTGGGTTCCACTTGGCCTCGCTTTCCATGGGCTCGCTCACCTGGCTTCTGCAATGGCCGATCCGGGCCCTCATTCTGCTGCTGGTGGCGCGACTGCCCCTGGGAGTGGAGTTGGCGAGCTTTTCCGCCGCCCTGCTGTCGGCCATCGTCATTGCCCTGCTGGGCACCCTGCTGGTCGTCCCCCTGAAGCTCCTGCTGGGGCCGGTCTGGTTCGTCTCCTCCCTGGGGGGCCTGATCAGCCCGGTGTCCTTCCTGTTCAACTGGCTGATCACGATCATCCTGTTCAGCCTGGCCGCCTGGCTGATCAAGGGTTTCCGGCTCCATAACGGCTTGATCAGCGCCATCCTCGGGGCCCTGGCCTACAGCGTGCTGAGCAGCCTGGTGCTGGGCTGGATGGGCCTGGATGTGCCCCTGACCCGGGCGATGGCGGCGTCTTCCGGCCTGGGCTGACCGGTTTTCACGCTCGGTCCGTTCCCCTCGGGTGAACGCCAGAATGGGCCGATGTCCTTCCAGCTTCACGCCCCCTACGAACCGAAGGGCGATCAACCCGCTGCCATCGAGGCGATGGTGAAGGGCGTCGATGGGGGCGAACGCTTCCAGACCCTCCTGGGTGCCACCGGCACCGGCAAGACCTTCTCGATCGCCAACGTGATCGCCCGCACGGGGCGCCCCACCCTGGTGCTGGCCCACAACAAGACCCTGGCGGCCCAGCTCTGCAACGAGCTGCGGGAGTTCTTCCCCAACAATGCCGTCGAATACTTCATCTCCTATTACGACTACTACCAGCCCGAGGCCTACGTTCCGGTCTCGGACACCTACATCGCCAAGACCGCCTCGATCAACGAGGAGATCGACATGCTGCGGCACTCGGCCACCCGGTCGCTGTTCGAGCGGCGGGATGTGATCGTCGTCGCGTCGATCAGCTGCATCTACGGCCTCGGCATCCCCTCGGAATACCTCAAGGCCGCCGTGAAGTTTCAGGTGGGCGACAAACTCGATCTGCGCGGCTCCCTGCGGGATCTGGTCAACAACCAGTACTCCCGCAACGACATCGAGATCAGCCGTGGCCGCTTCCGGGTGCGGGGCGATGTGCTGGAGATCGGTCCGGCCTATGAGGACCGCCTCGTGCGCATTGAACTGTTCGGGGATGAGGTGGAGGCGATCCGCTATGTCGACCCCACCACCGGCGAGATTCTCCAGAGCCTGGAGACCATCAACATCTACCCGGCCAAGCACTTCGTGACCCCCAAGGAGCGGCTGCAGGGGGCGATCCAGGCGATCCGGGCCGAACTGCGCGAACGGCTCGAGCTGCTCAACGGCCAGGGGCGGCTGCTGGAGGCCCAGCGCCTCGAGCAGCGCACCACCTACGACCTGGAGATGCTGGAGCAGGTGGGTTACTGCAACGGGGTGGAGAACTACGCCCGGCATCTGGCCGGTCGGGAGGCCGGTACGCCGCCCGAATGCCTGATCGACTACTTCCCCGACGACTGGCTGCTGGTGGTGGATGAGAGCCACGTCACCTGCTCCCAGCTCCAGGCCATGTACAACGGCGACCAGAGCCGCAAGCAGGTGCTGATCGAGCACGGTTTCCGGCTGCCCAGCGCCGCCGACAACCGGCCCCTCAAGGGGGACGAGTTCTGGGAAAAGGCCCGCCAGACCATCTTCGTGTCGGCGACGCCCGGCGCCTGGGAGCTGGCCCAGAGCAAGGGCCAGGTGGTGGAGCAGGTGATCCGCCCCACCGGCGTTCTCGACCCGATCGTGGAGGTGCGCCCCTCGGAGGGTCAGGTGGACGACCTGCTCGGCGAGATTCGGGTGCGGGCCGATCGGCAGGAGCGGGTGCTGGTCACCACCCTCACCAAGCGCATGGCCGAGGACCTCACCGACTACCTGGCCGAGAACGGGGTGCGCGTGCGCTACCTGCACTCCGAGATCCATTCGATCGAGCGGATCGAGATCATCCAGGATCTGCGCAATGGTGCCTATGACGTGCTCGTGGGCGTCAACCTGCTGCGGGAGGGCCTCGACCTGCCCGAGGTGTCCCTGGTGGCGATCCTCGATGCCGACAAGGAGGGCTTCCTGCGGGCGGAGCGCTCCCTGATCCAGACCATCGGCCGGGCGGCGCGCCACATCGACGGGGTGGCGCTTCTCTACGCCGACAACCTGACCGATTCGATGGCCAAGGCGATCTCCGAGACCGAGCGGCGCCGCGTCATTCAGCACGCCTACAACGAACGCCACGGCATCACCCCCACCCCGGCCGGCAAGCGGGCGGGCAATGCGATCCTCTCTTTCCTGGAGCTTTCCCGCCGGCTCACCGACGACCAGCTGGAGGTGGCGGCCGAGCAGGCCGAGCACAACGAGGTGCCCCTCGATGCCCTGCCCGAGCTGATCACCCAGCTGGAAGAGAAGATGAAGGCGGCGGCCAAGAGCCTGGAGTTCGAGGAGGCCGCCAACCTGAGGGATCGCATCAAGAACCTGCGCCACAAGCTGGTGGGGCGCCCCGCGGCCTAGGGCACTCACCACCGCTGCGGCCTAGAGCGCGCGCCGCTCCAGGGCTTCGGCCAGGCGGTTGGCGGCGGCCGCCAGCTCGGCCTGGGGGTCGGGCCCGGCATCGGCGGCCTTGATCTCCTCCTGGCGTTTCATCGCCTCGATGGCCCGCACGATCAGGAACACCACGAAGGCGATCACCAGGAAGTTGATCAGGGCCACGATCACCGCACCGGCGGGCCAGGCACTGATCGAATCCACCTGCGCCGCCTTCAGGGCCGGCTCCAGCAGGTTGGTCATCACCAGGCTGACGATGGCATCGACCACCTTGCCGAAGGCACCACCGATCACCACGGCCACCGCCAGATCGACCACGTTGCCTTTGTTGACGAAGTCCCTGAAGTCGCTCAGGAAGGAGGAGGTGCCGCGCCGGGCCATGGGTGTCGTCGGTGAACTGCCGGCCTGTTCTACACGGGCCCGGGGGCCATGGGGATCAGAGCGGTTCCAGGCGGAGCAGCTGGCCATCGCCGGCCCCGTCGGTGAGCACATAGAGAAATCCATCCGGTCCCTGGCGCACGTCCCGCACCCGGGCACCGATCGGAATCTCCTGCTGGGGTGTCACCGATCCCTCCGGATCCAGGCGCAGCCGATGCACCTGCCGCGACACCAGTCCGCCGGCGAAGAGATCACCGCGCCAGCCCGGATAGCGGTCGCCGTCGTAGACCGCCAGGCCGGAGGGGGCGATGGCCGGCGTCCAGACGAGGGCGGGATCCCGCAGGCCCGGGGCGCTGGTGGCCGGCGCGATCGGCGGGCCGAAGTACTCGCGGCTGTGGGTCACCCGCGGCCAGCCGTAGTTCTCGCCGGCCTCGATCCGGTTGAGCTCGTCGCCATCGCGGGCGCCGTGTTCGCTGGCCCAGACCTTGCCCGTGCGGCGATCCAGGGCCAGCCCCTGGATGTTGCGGTGCCCGAGGCTCCATAACCCCGGCAGGGCGCCGGGCTTGCCGGTGAAGGGGGTGTCACCGGCGGGGGTGCCGTCCGCGTTGAGGCGCAGCACCTTGCCCAAGGCGCTGAGCGGGTTCTGGGCCTGGGTGCGGATCAGCTGCCCCTCCAGTTCGATCGGAGGGTTGCCGCCGTCCCCGATCGCCAGCAGCAGGGTGCGATCCGGGAGCCAGAGCAGGCGCGAGCCGAAGTGCTGGGCGCCGCTCTTGCGCTGCGGCACCGCGAACAGCACCTGCAGATCGCTGAGGGCACGGCCGTCGAAGCGGGCCCGGGCCAGCCGGGTGTGGTTGGCCTCGGCGCTGCCGGCGGCGTAGGTGAGATAGATCCAGCGGTTGGTGGCGAAGTCGGGATGGACGGCCACATCCAGCAGGCCCCCCTGGCCGGCGGCCAGCACCTCCGGCAGGCCGCGGATCGGCTCGGCCTGCAGCACACCGCCCCGCACCAGACGCAGCCGGCCCGGCCGCTCCGTGATCAGCAGGTCGCCGCCCGGCAGCCAGGCCACGGCCCAGGGGTGCTCAAGGCCGCCCACCACCGGCACGCTGCGCACCGGGGCCGAGACGGCCGCCGGCTGGCAGCTGCCCAGGACCGGCAGCAGAAAGATCCCGACCAGCCAGTTCAGGAGTGGTGGAGGGCGGCGGGCCATGGCTGGGGGGACAGCTCCAGGAGCACCAGGTCGCGCAGGTCGTGGAGCAGGGAGAGCTCGGCGCCGCTGAGCTGACGCGGGCGGGTGTCGATCAGACACAGTGTGCCCAGGCAGGTGCCGTCGTCGAGGATCAGGGGTGAGCCGGCGTAGAAGCGGATCCGGGGCTCCCCCAGCACCAGGGGATTCTCCGCGAAGCGCTCGTCCAGCCAGGTGTCCGCCACCAGGAGGTCGGAGCGCTGGCGGATGGCATGGGCGCAGAAGGCCAGGTCCCGGGAGGTCTGGCCGGTGGCCAGGCCATGGCAGGACTTGAACCACTGCCGCTCGGCATCGATCAGGCTGATCAGGGCGATCGGCACATCGAAGGCGGCGGCGGCGATCCGGGTCAGCCGGTCGAAGCGCTCCTCCCGCTCCGTGTCCAGCAGGCCCAGCTCCGCCAGCCGCCGCAGGCGCCGTTCCTCGTCCTGCGGCGGCCGGGCCCGCTCCCAGCGGCAGGGGGTGCGCAGGCTCCAGGCCCGGAGTCTGGCCCGCAGGTAGCTCTCGGAGACGGGCAGCACCAGCCACTCGCTGACCAGGGGATCGTCGTAGCGGGCCTGCTCCTCGACGGCCGCCAGCATCACGATGGGGATCTCGGCCATCGCCGTGGCCGGGGACTGCCGCAGCCTGCGGACCAGCCCGGGGCCATCGCGGACGGGAAGCGCCTGCTCCAGCAGCAGCAGGGAGGCCCCGTGACGCCCGAGACGCTGCGTCAGATCGGCTTCGCCACCGCAGACATGGAAGGGCAGGGCCTCGAGGCGCAGGGCGGTGGTCAGGGCCGTCTCCAGATCCCTGTCCGTCACCCAGACCAGGGCCGGCGGGCCGCCGGGATCGCCGCTGAGGGCCCCGGCGGTGGGGTCGGACCCCGCTGCGGGCGGCGCTGCGTCGGCTGCGGCCTCCGGGGTGCTGGGGAAGGTGCGCAGCACCAGGCCCTCAGCGGCCGCCAGCACCTCCAGGGGGCTGCCCCGCTCGGCCAGATCGGCGCGCACACCGGCCAGGATCAGGTCGATGGTCGCGTCGTTGCGCAGGGGGTCGTGGTGGGTGAGTACCAGCCTGGCCACTCCGGCCTCCTCGCAGAGGCGCACGGCATACTCCACCGAGCTGTGGCCCCAGCCGAGCTTGGCCGGGAACTCCAGGGCCGTGTACTGGGCGTCGTGGATCACCAGGTCGGCCCCCTCGATGAATGCGGCGTAGTGGAGGTCCTGGCCGGAGAGCGGACCGACGCCGCTGGCCAGGGCGGGGTCGTGGGGTTCGTGGTCGCAGCAGTAGATGACCGTGGCCCCGTCCGCCTGGAGCCGGTAGGCCAGGGTGAGGGCGGGATGGTTGAGCAGATGGGTCGTGACCGTCACATCCCCGATCCGGAAGGTGCCCTCGTGAAGATCGTGGTAGCGGATCGTGGCGGCGAACTGCTCGAGGGTGACGGGGAAGTAGGCGTGCTGCATCTGGCCGGAGAGCACGCTGCGCAGGCTGCCCGAGAGGCCGCTGGGTCCGAAGACGTCCCAGGTGTGCCCAGGGGCGAAGAAGGGGGAGAAGAAGGGAAAGCCCTGGATGTGGTCCCAGTGGGTGTGGCTGATCAGCAGCGACCCCTCGATACCGTCGGGCCGCTCCTGCATCAGGGCCTGCCCCAGGCCGTGGGCGCCGGTGCCGCAGTCGATCACCAGCAGGGTGCCGGCGTCGGAGCGGACCTCGACGCAGGAGGTGTTGCCACCGAAGCGGAAGGTGTCCGGGCCGGGCTTGGCGATCGAACCGCGGGTTCCCCAGAACCGAACCAACATGTTCCGTTCCTGGCGCGGCCCCAAGACTAGGAAGCCGAGGTCAGGCTGGCGCTTCCGTCCCCTCGGCCGCGTGCCGCTCGGCGCCGCCGAGGCCGAAGGCCTGGTGCACCGCCTGCAGGGCGCGCACGCCGTCGGCCTCCGCCACCACGCAGCTGGTGCGGATCTCGCTGGTGGCGATCAGGGCGATGTTGATGCCCGCGTCGGCCAGGG
>NZ_JAYGHZ010000325.1:0-7112 GCF_034931285.1 Synechococcus sp. BA-120 BA3 | reverse complement strand
GGCGGCCCCCGGGTACGGCTGCGATGGCCGTCGTCCACCTCGCCGACTACCGTCCGGCGCCCGACCGGCTGGAGCGCAACGGCCTGACGTTGCGCCTGTACGCCGACCAGGCCCTGGTGGAGGCCCGGCGCCAGCGGGACGAGCTGGAGGCGGAGCGGCGCGACCGGGCCCTGGGGGCGGAGCGGCTGGGCAGCCAGCTGGAGGCCCTCGCCGGGGAGGAACGGCGGCTGGTGGAGGCGGTGCAGGCCCTGGTGGCCGAGCGACAGCTCTGGAAGGAACGCCAGCAGGCGGAGCAGGAGCGCCGCACCCTGCTGGAGCGCCAGCAGAGCGAGTTGCAGACCCGCTTCGGCGAGCGGCGCCGCGCCCGCGACGGGGCCGAAGCCCACCTGGCCGGCCGACGCCAGGCCCTGCAGCAGCGCCAGTGGGAACTGCAGCGGCGCCAGGAGGAGCGGCTGGCCCTGGCCGAGGAGCAGCGCAGCCACGGCCTGCGGCTGGCCCAGATGGAACGGGAGCTGCCCGACCCCCGCCCGGAGCTGGGCGAAGAGGTGCGCGAGGCCGGCCTGGAGGCGCTGCAGCAGAACCTGCGCAGCCTGCAGCAGCGCATGGAGGCGCTCGAGCCGGTCAACATGCTCGCCCTTGAGGAGCTGGAGCAGCTCGAGCAGCGGCTGGCCGACCTGGACGACCGGCTGGAGGTGCTCAGCAAGGAGCGGGAGGAGCTGCTGCTGCGAATCGAGACCGTGGCCACCCTGCGCCAGGAGGCCTTCATGGAGGCCTTCCGGGCCGTCGATGGCCATTTCCAGACGATCTTCGCCGGCCTCTCCGACGGCGAGGGTCACCTGCAGCTGGAGAACCCCGAGCAGCCCCTCGAGGGTGGCCTGACCCTGGTGGCCCATCCCAAGGGCAAGGCAGTGCGGCGGCTGGCCTCGATGTCGGGCGGTGAGAAATCCCTGACCGCCCTCAGCTTCCTGTTCGCCCTGCAGCGCTTCCGTCCCTCGCCCTTCTATGCCCTCGATGAGGTCGACAGCTTCCTGGACGGGGTGAACGTCGAGCGGCTGGCGGCCCTGATCGCCGCCCAGGCGCACCAGGCCCAGTTCATGGTCGTCAGTCACCGCCGGCCGATGATCGCCGCGGCCACCCGCACCATCGGCGTCACCCAGGCCCGCGGCTCCCATACCCAGGTGGTCGGTTTGCCGCCGGCGGCCTGAGCCGACCGCGTGGGCCACAATGGGCCGACCAGGCTGTTCCAGGCCGTGAAGTCGCTCCCGTTCCCCCTGCCGTCCAGCCCCGATCTCCGGATTTGACCTCCCCGATTCCCCCCTCCACCGAGCCCGCCGCCCCCAGCGACCGCCTCTGGCTGCGCTCCGAACTGATGGGCACCCAGGTGATCACCCGGGACACCGGCCGGCGTCTGGGCGTCGTCGGCGAGGTGGTGGTCGACATCGACCGGCGCGAAGTGATCGCCCTCGGCCTGCGGGACAACCCTCTCACCCGATTCCTGCCGGGCCTGCCCCGCTGGATGCCGCTGGATCGCATCCGCCAGGTGGGTGACGTGATCCTGGTGGATTCGGCCGACTCCCTGGCCGAGGGGTTCAATCCCGAGCGCTACAGCAAGGTCATCAACTGCCAGGTGATCACTGAGTCGGGCGAACAGCTCGGCCGGGTGCTCGGCTTCAGCTTCGACATCGAGACCGGCGAACTCACCACCCTGGTGATCGGTGCCCTCGGCGTTCCCCTGCTGGGGGAAGGGGTGCTCAGCACCTGGGAGATGCCGGTGGGGGAGGTGGTCAGCAGCGGCCCGGACCGGATCATCGTCTACGAGGGGGCCGAGGAGAAGCTCAAGCAGCTCGGCACCGGCCTGCTGGAGAAGCTCGGCATCGGCGGCGCCAGCTGGGAGCAGGAGGAGCGGGACCGGTTCCGCACCGGGGCCGTTCCGGCCGAGAACCAGCTGCCGGCGGGCCAGCCCACCGTCCAGGAGCAGCGCCGGATCCAGCCGGCCGCCAGCCGCAGCTTCCAGCCCGCCGAGGAACTGGAGTACGTGGAACTGGAGGAACGGCGCGAGCGGGAGCCCCTGCGCCAGCGCCGCTACCTCGACGACGACCTGCCGGAACCGCGCCAGCGCCCCGAAGCCCGCCCGGCCGAGGCGTACGGGCGTGAAAGCGAGCGGCGGGAGCGGGTGGCGCCGGACCGGTACGACGACCGCAGCTCCGACCGCACACCCGATCGCAACCCGCCCCAGCGCTACGGCGAAGAGCGCTACGCAGAAGATCGCTACGCGGAGGACCGTTACCCCGAGGAGCGCTACCGGCCCGACCGCGGTTACGAGCCGGAGCGGGATCCCTACACCGCCCCCGCCGAAGCGCCGCCGCGGGAGGCCCCCCGCGCCAGGGAGCCGGTGGATGTGGAGCCCGAGATCCTCGACGATCCCTGGTGAGAGGGCGGCCGCCCGGCCTCAGCCCTCGGCGAACTGCAGCGACGCCGAATTGACGCAGTAGCGCAGGCCGGTGGGGGTGGGCCCGTCGTTGAAGACGTGGCCGAGGTGGGCGTCGCAGGTGGCGCAACGGATCTCGGTGCGCTCCATGCCGTGGGAGCGGTCGGTGTGGGTGGTGATCGCCCCGTCACTCACCCCCTGCCAGAAGCTGGGCCAGCCGGTACCGGAATCGAACTTGCTGGCGGAGCTGAACAGGGGACTGCCGCAACAGACACAGTGGTACATCCCGGTGGCCTTGTTGTTCCAGTAGGCACCGGTGAAGGCCCGCTCGGTGCCCCCCTCGCGGGCCACCCGGTACTGCTCGGGCGTCAGCTTCGAGCGCCAGTCGGCCTCAGCGGCAACGGTGCTGGCTGGGGTGGTGGAATCGCTCGGCTGCATGGTGGCGAACCCCTCATGGGGCCAGGGTGAGCTGAATCCTATCCAGATCGCACCGGCACCCCGGAGGGCTCCGGTGGCGGCAGCAGGCCCCGCACCATCGCTGCCACCGCCGCCACGGCGCCCGGCTGGCCCCGCAGGCTGCGCAGGTCGTCGGCCATGGCCGCCAGGCGCTCGGGATGCTCCAGCCAGTCGGCGGCCTCGGCGGCGATCTGGGCCGGTTCGATCGGCCCCACCCGCTCCGGTACCACGGCGCGGCCGGCGGAGATGTTGGGCCAGGCCAGGAAGCCGCGATGGCGCATGCGCCAGGCGGTGAGGGCCACCCCCACCAGACGCCGCAGCAGGGGCAGCCGGGCCAGCAGCCCCATCCAGCCGTCCCAGGCCTGCATCACCGCCAGGTGCTGGGTGGGCACCAGCACGATCATCGGCACCGCCAGGGCGCCCAGCTCGGCCGTGTTGGCCCCCACCGTGGTGAGCGCCAGGGCGCACTGACTCAGGGCCGCGTGGGCGGGATGGCGCTCCAGCAGCAGGATGCGGGTGCCGGCGGCCGTGACGATCTCATCGCCCCGGAGCTGGGGCTCGCCAGACCCCCGGAGGCGGTTCAGCGGGTTGGCGGGCCCGCCGTAGGCCAGCAGTTCCCGCACCGAGGTGGTGGGGGCCACCGGCAGCAGGAAGCGGCAGCCGGGCCGCAGGGCCGCCAGCCGGTCGGCGGTCTCCAGCAGGAAGGGCACCCCCACCAGCAGCTTGGCCCGCTTCGAGCCGGGCAGCAAGGCCACCCAGTCGCCGGGCGGGAGGGGGTCGTCCTGGCGGGCCAGGGTCGAGAGATCGGCCATCAGGTCACCCACCACCGTGGCCCGCTGCCGCCAGCGGGGGGCCAGGCGGCCGGCGGCGGTGGGCCCCATCACGGCGATGCGGTCGTTCCAGCGGGGCCAGCGGGCCACCCACTCGGCATAGGTGAGGTGGCGGTAGCCCAGACGGGCGGAGAGCAGCACGGTCCAGAACTGGTCGCCGCCGAGGAACACCACCACGCCCCGCTGGGGCCAGGGGCCGTGGCGGCGAGGCCGCAGCAGCAGCCACCAGAACCTGGAGGCCGGCAGCACCCGCTCGAACAGCCCCCAGCCCTGGGCCACCCGATGCTCGGCGCCGGTGGCGTTGGGGCAGGGGACCAGCACCAGCCGCAGGCTGCAGGGGGCGGCCGGGTCCCGGGGCCGCAGGGGCTGCAGCCGATGGAGCTGCTCGGCCAGCGGGCGCACCCAGGTGCTCAGCTCCCCGGGGCCGTTGCTGACCAGCACGATCGCGCTCGCGGCGGCTGGAGCGGAGACCGGCGACGGCTGGGTCAAGAGAACCGCAGGTTCCGGGGGACCGGGCTGAAGAAGAAAAATGCGGATGGCGAGACTTGAACTCGCAAGGCCGAAGCCACACGCCCCTCAAACGTGCGTGTCTACCAATTCCACCACATCCGCGTGGTCGGAGCGGGCCGGGGCCCTCACCGACTGAGCAATATACGCACAGGCTTCCCCGCCCCCGGCAACCCTGATGGCGGGGTGCTGCCCTGGCGGCGCCGGTGAGCACTGATACAGTCCGCCCCGGCACGGCCGCACCCCCGCCAGCCCCTTCGCCCGGACCTGCACGGATGCCCATCGGCAAACTGCTGATCGCCAACCGCGGCGAAATCGCCCTCCGCATCCTGCGCAGCTGCCGGGAGCTCGGCATCGCCACGGTGGCCGTCTACAGCACCGTCGACAAGAACGCCCTGCACGTGCAGCTGGCCGATGAGGCGGTCTGCGTGGGCGAGGCCCCCAGCAGCCGCAGTTACCTCAACGTTCCCAACATCCTGGCCGCCGCCACCTCCCGCGGCGCCGACGCCATCCACCCCGGCTACGGCTTCCTGGCCGAAAACGCGGACTTCGCCGAGAAGTGCCTCGACCACGGCCTGATCTTCGTGGGTCCCTCGCCGGCCTCGATCCTGGCCATGGGCGACAAGTCGACGGCCAAGATCACCATGCAGCGGGTGGGGGTCCCCACGATCCCCGGCAGCGAGGGGCTGCTGGAGGATCCCGCCGAAGCCGCCAGCCTCGCCGCGGCCATGGGCTACCCGGTGATGATCAAGGCCACCGCCGGCGGCGGCGGCCGGGGCATGCGCCTGGTGCCAGCCGCCGACCAGCTCGAGACCCTGTTCCGTGCGGCCCAGGGGGAGGCCGAGGCCGCCTTCGGCAACCCTGGCCTCTACATGGAGAAATTCATCGACCGGCCCCGGCACGTGGAAGTGCAGGTGCTGGCCGACCGCCACGGCAACGTGGTGCACCTGGGGGAGCGCGACTGCTCGATCCAGCGTCGCCACCAGAAGCTCCTGGAAGAAGCCCCCAGTCCGGGGCTCGATCCCGAGCTGCGCCGTCGCATGGGCGAGGCGGCGGTGGCGGCGGCCCGCAGCATCAACTACGAGGGGGCCGGCACGGTCGAATTCCTGGTGGACAGGAGCGGCGCCTTCTACTTCATGGAGATGAACACCCGCATCCAGGTGGAGCATCCCGTCACCGAAATGGTGACGGGCATCGACCTGATCGCCGAGCAGCTGCGCATCGCCGGCGGCGAGCCGATCTCCGTCCGCCAGGACCAGATCCACATCACCGGCCACGCCATCGAGTGCCGCATCAACGCCGAGGATCCGCGCCACAACTTCCGGCCGGCCCCGGGCAAGATCACCGGCTGGCTGCCCCCCGGGGGACCGGGGGTGCGCATCGACAGCCACGTCTACACGGGCTACGAGATCCCGCCCTTCTACGACTCCCTGATCGGCAAGCTCATCGTCTGGGGGACCGATCGGGACCATGCGATCCGACGCATGCGCCGGGCCCTCTCGGAATGTGCCGTGACGGGGATCCCCACCACCATCGAGTTCCACCTCGCCCTGCTGGATCGCAAGGAGTTCCAGCGCGGCGAGGTCTGGACCAAGTTCGTCGAAGAGGAGATGTTGAACCGCTGAGAGGGCCCCAGCTCAGCCGACGGCCTGGCTGCGCAGCAGGGCCAGGGTGACCAGTCCCTGCTGACCCACCAGCAGCTCCCGCAGCAGGCTGATCAGCCCCACCCAGACCACCGGGGTCACGTCGACGCCGCCGATGGGCTGGATCAGGCGGCGGGTGAGGGCCAGAACGGGCTCGGTGGGCGCGCCCACCACCCGCATCACCCCCTTGGTGAGGTCCACAGCCGGGTACCAGGTGAGGACGATGCGGAACAGGAACAGCAGGGTCCAGCCCGCCAGGAGCAGCCCCAGGGTCAGGTGCAGCAGGGGCAGGGGGGCCGGGGCCGTCACAAAGCTCTAAGCGTCGGAACACCGATCGTAGGAAGCCGCCGTCACTGCCTAGGATCCGCCGAGCTGTCCGGAGCGCCCCCCTGCCATGACCCCTTCCCTCGCCAACTTCCTCAGCAGCCTCGCCTGGGGCGCGGTCATCGTGGTGATCCCCATCTCCATCGCCCTGGTGCTGATCAGCCAGAACGACCAGCTCGACCGGCGCCTCTGATCCGACGGGCCCCCTGCGCCTGCCGATGACAGGGCGGGCGCGGTCCTTAGAGTGGGGCCCGTCGCCCGGGTGAACCGCCGTGGTCAACGCCAGCCTCAACTGGGCCAGCATCGTCGGCATCGTCCTGGCGGTCGGTGGAGCCTTCCTCTACTTCATGAGGAGCTTCAAGCCGGCCCTGGCCCGGGACTACGACGTGTTCTTCGCCGCCATCGGCCTGCTCTGCGGCGGCATCCTCTTCTTCCAGGGGTGGCGCCTGGATCCGATCCTCCAGTTCGGCCAGTTCCTGCTGGCCGGCACCACGGTCTTCTTCGCCTACGAGAGCGTCCGCCTGCGGGGGGTCACCACCGAGCAGGCCCGCCGCTCCTCCTATTTCGACGACGAGGAGCCCGCGGCCCCCTTCCGGCCCCGTGGTGGCCTCGGCGGCGGCCGCAGCTGGGACGACGAGCCGGACCGGTTCGACGAGCCCGAACCCCTGCGGCGCCGCATCCCCTCCCGCGACGAGCCCGAGGACGACTTCTATCGGCCGCGCCGGCCCAGCCGCGCTGCCATTCCCGAGCGGGCAGCGAGCCGCCGCGAGGAACCGGACGGCTGGGACAACCCCAGGGGCGAGCGCCCCGACGGTATCGCCGGCCGCTACAGCGCCGGTGGCCAGGGCCGCTCCTCCAGCAGTGATTTCGGCGCCCGTCGCCGCGACCGCGACAGCGCCCCGGAATCCCGCCGCGGCTCCCGCC
>NZ_JAYGHZ010000324.1:0-7182 GCF_034931285.1 Synechococcus sp. BA-120 BA3 | reverse complement strand
CCGCTGCCCAGGGGGCCGGGCAGGGGGCTGGGGCCGGCGGCGGGCAGGGCAACGTGTCCCTCTCCAGCGGCCGACCCCGTCCGGGTGGGTTCCTCTAAATCGCGGCCCCCGCAGCTTCCGGGCCCGGCCGAGCCCCTCCGGGCCGATCTGCTCGCCTGGTGGGAGCGGGACGGCCGCCACCACATCCCCTGGAAGCTTCACCCCGACGGCTCCCGGCCCGGGCCGGGGGAGCCCCTGGCCGCCTACGGGGTGTGGGTCGCCGAGGTGATGCTGCAACAGACCCAGCTGGCGGTGGTGCTGCCCTATTGGCACCGCTGGATGGCGGCCTTCCCGCACCTAGAAGCCCTCGCCGCCGCCAGCGAGCACGACGTGTTGATGCTCTGGCAGGGCCTGGGCTACTACGCCCGGGCCCGCCGTCTGCACGCGGGGGCGCGGCAGCTCGTCGCCGGCGCCCAGCCATCGCTTGCCGGCAGCGGTGACCCCTGGCCGCGCAGCCTCGAGGGCTGGATGGCCCTGCCGGGCATCGGCCGCAGCACCGCCGGCAGCATCCTCTCCTCCGCCTTCGATCAGCCCTTCGCGATCCTCGACGGCAACGTCCAGCGGGTGCTGGCCCGGCTGGTGGCCCACCCGGTGTCGCCGAAGCGGGAGCTGGCCGGGTTCTGGCGGCTCAGCGAGACCCTGCTCGACCCGCAGCGGCCCCGCGCCTTCAACCAGGCCCTGATGGACCTGGGTGCCGGCGGGTGCACCCCCCGCCAGCCCTCCTGCGGCACCTGCCCGTGGCAGCCGCACTGTGCTGCCTACGCTGCCGGCGACCCCGGCCGCTTCCCCGTGAAGGACACCCCCCCGCCCGTGCCGTTCCAGGTGATCGGGGTGGGGGTGGTGTCGGACGCTGCGGGCAGGGTGCTGATCGACCAGCGGCTCCCGGAGGGCCTGCTCGGGGGCCTGTGGGAGTTTCCGGGGGGCAAGCAGGAGCCGGGGGAGGCGATCGAGGCGACGATCCGGCGGGAGCTGCGCGAGGAGCTGGCCATCGAGGTGACGGTGGGGGAGGAGCTGATCACCCTCGAGCACGCCTACAGCCACAAGCGGCTGCGCTTCGTGGTGCATCTCTGCCGCTGGCTGGCGGGGGAGCCGCAGCCGCTGGCCTCCCAGCAGGTGCGCTGGGTGGCGCCGGATGAGCTCGCCAGCTACCCCTTTCCGGCCGCCAATGCCCGCATCATCGCGGCGCTGGAGGCAAGGGTCGCGGCGGGGTCAAGCCTGGCGGCGGGGTGATCCGGGCCAGCCGGCCCTCGCCATCCTCCGGGTGGCTCAACGCCACCTCCCAGGCTCCTTCCGGCCGGAAGCTGAGCCGCTCGGGCCACTCCACCGCCAGCACGGCGCCAAGGCCGCGGGCGTCCTCCTCCTCCTGGGCGAACAGTTCATCGGCCGCGGCGCCCGGCTCCAGCCGGTAGAGATCCAGGTGCACCAAGGCCGTGGTGCCGGCGTCGGAGCCGGTGTCGGTGTCGTAGTGCTGGGCCAGGGCGAAGGTGGGGCTGGTGACCGGCTCGGCGATGCCCAGGGCGGCCGCCAGCCCCTGCACCAGGGACGTCTTGCCGGCGCCGAGCTCCCCCCGCAGCAGCAGCAGGGCGCCGTCCCCGTCAGCGGCCGCGAGCAGCTGCGACGCCAGTCGCCGCCCCAGGGCGTCGGTGGCGGCGGGGTCCGCCAGATGGCACACCTCGGTCGCGTCAGCGGATTCCATCGATGTAGATTGCTCCCCAGCGAGCCCGAAGCCTCGGCGTCTCTGCAGATATTTCCACTTCTTCGTCCTCCCCTTGGGGAGCTTCCCATTCATGGTGGCAACACCTTCCAGCCCTGAGGCTGCCTTCGCTGGCCTTCAGGCGACCGGTTCCTATGTGATCGCCGATCTCGGCCTGTCCGACTGGGGCCGCAAGGAACTGGCGATCGCCGAAACCGAGATGCCCGGCCTGATGGCCCTGCGCGAGAAGTTCGGCGCCGAGCAGCCCCTGAAGGGCGCCCGGATCGCCGGCAGCCTGCACATGACGATCCAGACCGCCGTTCTGATCGAGACCCTGGTGGCCCTCGGCGCCGAGGTGCGCTGGGCCTCCTGCAACATCTTCTCCACCCAGGACCACGCCGCCGCCGCCATCGCCGCCGCCGGCATCCCCGTGTTCGCCTACAAGGGTGAAACGCTGGATGAGTACTGGGCCTTCACCCACCGCATCCTCGAGTGGGGCGACGGCGGCACCCCCAACATGATCCTCGACGACGGTGGCGATGCCACCGGCTTGGTGGTGCTCGGCAGCAAGGCCGAGAAGGATCTCTCGGTGCTCGACAACCCCTCCAGCGAGGAGGAGGTGGCCCTGTTCAACTCCATCCGCCAGAAACTGGCGGTGCAGCCGGGCTTCTACTCCCGCATCTACGCCAACATCCAGGGCGTCACCGAGGAGACCACCACCGGAGTGGCCCGTCTGTACCAGATGCAGAAGAGCGGTGAGCTGCCCTTCCCGGCCATCAACGTCAACGATTCGGTCACCAAGAGCAAGTTCGACAACCTCTACGGCTGCCGCGAATCGCTGGTCGACAGCATCAAGCGCGCCACCGACGTGATGGTGGCCGGCAAGGTGGCCCTGGTGCTGGGCTACGGCGACGTGGGCAAGGGTTCGGCCCAGTCCCTGCGCGGGCTCGGCGCCACGGTGATGATCGCCGAAATCGATCCGATCTGCGCCCTGCAGGCCGCCATGGAGGGCTACCGCGTCGTGCGTCTTGAGGACGTGGTGGCGGATGTGGACATCTTCGTGACCGCCACCGGCAACTACCAGGTGATCCGCCACGAGCACCTGCTCGCCATGAAGAACCAGGCGATCGTCTGCAACATCGGCCATTTCGACAACGAGATCGATGTGGCGTCCCTCAAGCAGTACGCCTGGGAGACCATCAAGCCCCAGGTGGATCACGTGATCCTGCCCAGCGGCAACCGGATCATCCTGCTGGCCGAGGGCCGTCTGGTGAACCTGGGCTGCGGCACCGGCCACCCCAGCTTCGTGATGAGCAACTCCTTCACCAACCAGGTGCTGGCCCAGATCGAGCTGTTCACCAAGGGTGACCAGTACGGCAAGGAGGTCTACGTGCTGCCCAAGCACCTCGACGAGATGGTGGCCCGCCTGCACCTCGACCGGATCGGCGCCCGGCTCACCGAGCTCACCCCCGAGCAGGCGGCCTACATCGCCGTGCCCGTGGAAGGCCCCTACAAGCTCGACCACTACCGCTACTGAGCGGCGACGGCCCGGCGCTGCTGTCAGCGTCCGGGCCGTCGTGGAAGACTGGCGCCTCAGATCCGGCTGGCCCGATGGCGATCGAACTGGTCCAGAAGCTGCCCGAGATGATCGGCGCGGCGGTGGAGGCCAATCCGGCGGCGGGCTATGGCGCGATCTTCGCGGCCATGTTCCTGGAGAACCTGTTCCCCCCGATTCCCTCCGAGCTGATCATGCCGCTCGGGGGGTTTTTCGTGCACCAGGGCAAGCTCTCCCTGGTGCCGGTGGTGCTGGCCGGCCTGCTGGGCACCGTGCTCGGCGCCCTGCCCTGGTACGGCATCGGCCGGCTGGTGAACGAGGAGCGCATCGAGCACTGGCTGGAGCGCCACGGCCGCTGGATCGGCATCAGCCCCCAGGAGCTGCGCCGCAGCCGCCGCTGGTTCAGCCGCCATGGCACGGCCCTGGTGTTCTGGGGCCGGCTGGTGCCCGGCATCCGCACCCTGATCTCGGTGCCCGCCGGCATCGAGATGATGCCGATGGCGCCCTTCCTGCTCTGGACCACTGCCGGCAGCCTGATCTGGACCCTGCTGCTGACCCTGGCGGGCCTGGCCCTGGGGGAGGGTTACACGAATGTGGAGCGCTGGATCGAGCCGGCCGCCCGGGTGGTGAAGGTGCTGCTGCTGCTGGCGGTGCTAGCGGGGGCCGTGTGGCTGGGGCTGCGGATCTGGACGCAGAGCCGCCAGCGCCCCTGACCCAGGGCCTGCAGGGACTCCGGCCCGGCCCCGGACAGTAAAAAAGGCGCCCCGGGGGGCGCCTTCTCTGGCTTCGGACGCTTGATAACCCGGCTGGGCCACTGGCACAAGCCCCCCGGCCCCAATCCGGGCCCGCAGGCTCAGAACGGCACCTCCTCCTCGCTGGGCTCGCCGCCGCCGAAACCGCCCCCGAAGCTGCCGCCGCCGCCGCCCTCGGCGTCCCGCTTGCTGCCCAGCAGCTCCAGCCGATCGACGCGGATCACCGGCTTGCTGCGCTCCTCACCGCTGGCCCGGTCGGTCCAGCGGTCGAGCTTGAACGAGCCGATGATGCCGATCAGGGCACCCTTGCGGACGTAGTCGGCGGCCACCTGGGCCTGCTTGCCCCAGATCTCCAGGTTGAACCAGTCGGGCTCGTCGTCGCGGCTGCGGCGGTTCACCGCCAGGGTGAGGTTGGCGACCATGCTGCCGGATTCGAAGTAGCGGACCTCCGGGTCGCGGCCGGCTCTGCCGACGAGGGTGATGGAATTGACGCCCATGGCGTGCTCCTGGAACGAATGGATCAATGATGCGGCACCCCGATCGGGGGCCTCTCCCTTTCCGTTCCACCCTTCGTCCCGGTTGTCACACCAGCCGGCGCGGCAGGGGGCTGTCGGGAATGCCCCCCCTATGATTCACCGCTGCCAGAGGCCTTGCCCGTGTTCTTCCGCCGCTTCCAGTTCTCCCGCGACATCGGCATCGATCTGGGGACGGCCAACACACTGATGTACGTCTCGGGCAAGGGGATCGTGCTGCAGGAGCCCTCCGTGGTGGCGATCGATCTGGAGCGCGGCACCCCCCTGGCGGTGGGCGAGGAGGCCAAGCTGATGCTGGGCCGCACCCCCGGCAACATCCGGGCGATCCGGCCCCTGCGCGACGGCGTCATCGCCGACTTCGACGCCGCCGAGCAGATGATCAAGAGCTTCATCCAGAAGGGCAACGAAGGCCGCGGCGTGATCGCCCCGCGCCTGGTGATCGGCATCCCCAGCGGCGTCACCGGCGTCGAGCGCCGCGCCGTGCATCAGGCCGGCCTGGCCGGGGCCAGGCAGGTGCACCTGATCGATGAGCCCGTGGCGGCCGCCATCGGCGCCGGCCTGCCGGTGACCGATCCGGTGGGCACCATGATCGTCGACATCGGCGGCGGCACCACCGAGGTGGCCGTGCTGAGCCTGGGCGGCACCGTGCTGAGCGAGTCGGTGCGGGTGGCCGGCGATGAACTCAGCGACGCCATCAGCGTCTATCTCAAGAAGGTCCACAACCTGGTGGTGGGCGAGCGCACCGCCGAGGACATCAAGATCCGCATCGGCTCCGCCTTCCCCGACGACGGCCACGACGAGACCTCCATGGACGTGCGGGGTCTGCACCTGCTCTCCGGCCTGCCGCGCACGATCAACATCCGGGCCGGCGACATCCGCGAAGCCATGGCCGAGCCGCTCAACGTGATCGTCGAGGCGGTCAAGCGCACCCTGGAGCGCACCCCACCCGAACTGGCGGCCGACATCGTCGACCGGGGGATCATGCTCGCCGGCGGCGGTGCCCTGGTGCGGGGCATCTGCGACCTGATCAGCCACGAGACCGGCATCCTCACCCACGTGGCCGAAGACCCCCTGCTCTGTGTGGTCAACGGCTGCGGCATGGTCCTGGAGGACTACAGCCGGCTCGAGCGCGTGCTCGACACCCCTGAATTCGCCCGTATGACGGCCTGAGTCGATGCCGGCTTGGCGCTGGCTCCGCTTCGTCCAAGGCTCCTCCCTGCGACGCCTCCTGCCCTGGCTGCTGGTGCTGCTGGCGCTCGTGGCCGTGCGTCTCAGCAAGGGGGCGATGCTCACCGACGCCTACGCCTTCCTCAGCCGGCCCTTCTGGCCGGGGACGGCCCAGGCGGAGTGGCTGCGGTCGGCCCGCCGGGTGGAGGACGGGGCCCGTCTCTCGCAGCTGGAGCGGGACAACCAGCGGCTGCGCTCGCTCCTGGACCTGCAGCAGAAGAATCCCAACCGGGTGACCGCGCCGGTGATCTCCCGGGATGGCTCCGGGTGGTGGCGGCAGCTGCTGCTCGGCCAGGGGGCCCTCAGCGGCATCCGCGCCGGCCAGGCGGTGCTCGGCCCCGGCGGCCTGGTCGGCCTGGTGGGCAGCGTCACCCCCAGCACCGCCAGCGTCACCCTGCTCACCGATCCCAGCAGCCGGGTCGGGGTCTGGGTGGGGCGCACCCAGCACCACGGCCTGCTCACCGGCATCGGCACCGCCCGGCCCCTGCTGCGCTTCCTGGAGAAGGATCCCCAGGCCCGCCCCGGTGACGTGGTGGTGACCTCCCCCGCCAGCACCCTGGTGCCGCCCAACCTGCCGGTGGGCGTGATCCAGTCCATGGACGCCAATGCCGATCCGGCGCCGGAGGCGGTGGTGCAGCTGATCGCGCCGGTGTCGGCCCTCGACTGGGTGCAGGTGCAGGTGCGCTGATGGATCTGCTCACCCGGCAGCCCCTGCTCGCCGCCTCGGTTCTGCTGGCGCCGCTGCTCGTCCTGGCCGCGCCCGGCTGGCTGGCCCTCGATGGCGTCGGTCCCTGCTGGGCGGTGCTGTGGCTGCTGCCATGGGCGCTGAGCGACGGCCCCTTCTCGGGCGCCTGCGCCGGCCTGGCCCTGGGGCTGCTGCTGGATGCCCTCCACCCCGGCGGCGTCACCCAGATCCCGGCACTGCTGCTGCTGGGCTGGTGGTGGGGGCGGATGGGACGGCGGGCGGCGCCGATCCAGCGCAGCTTCAGCCTCGGCCTGCTGGCCCTGATCGGCACGGCCCTGCTGGGCCTGACCCTGATGCTGCAGTGGGGGATCCTTGACTGGATCGGCACCCGGGACGCGCTCCAGCAGGCGGGACCGCTGGCCGGCCGCAGCGCCGAGGAGCTGGGGGTGAATCCGGCCCTGCTGGCCCTGCCGGGCTGGCGCTGGGATGATCTGGCGGGATCCGGCCTGCGGGTTCTGCTCGCCCAGACCCTGCTCACGGCCCTGCTCGCCCCGATGCTCTGCTCCCTGCAACTGCTGCTCTGGCGGCAACTGGGCTCCGGCTGGCGCCGCTAGGCCATGGCCAGAATCTCCCCCCGCTCCAGCCGGCCGTCCCGCCTGCCCCGCCGCCAGGCCCTGCGGTTGCTGGCGGCCCCGTTC
>NZ_JAYGHZ010000323.1:0-7307 GCF_034931285.1 Synechococcus sp. BA-120 BA3 | reverse complement strand
GCCCTGGCCCGCACCAGCCTCCCGGGCGGTGAACCCCTGGCGGCCGTGGTGGGCCTGGAGCGGGATCCGGCCGTGCTGGCCATGGCCCGCAGCAACGCGGCGGCGGCCGGTGTGGCCGACTGGGTCGCGCTGCAGGAGGGGGACTGCCGCGATTTCCGCCCCCCGGAAACCCCCGGCGTGCTGGTGTGCAACCCGCCCTATGGCGAGCGGCTCGGTGCCGACGACGACCTGGAAGCGCTCTACGGCGATCTGGGCCGGATGGTGAAGGAACGCTGCGGCGGCTGGACCCTGTGGCTGCTGAGCGGCAACCCCGCCCTCACGGGGGCCCTGCGCATGAAGGCCTGCCGCCGGGTGCCGGTGAGCAACGGCGGCATCGACTGCCGTTGGCTCCGTTACGACATCCGCTGAAGCGCACGGCAGGCCCCGTGGCGGCGCAGCCGTCGTTCCGCAGCAGGTTGGCGGCGAAGCAGACAGCCCTGGGCCGCGCTGCTAGCGGTGGGGCCTGCCACCGCCGCCGCCAGAGCCATGGCCTCACTCTTCGAAGCCCTCAAGCAGGAGGCCCTGGCCGTGGAGAGGGATCCGGCCCTCGACACCGGAGCGGCCACGATGGCCCTGCTGCGGCAGTGGCTGGCCAGCCACGAAGCGGAGATCAGCGCCCGCAAGCTGGCGGCGCCGACGGAATTCAACGGCACGCTGATGCAGTGGTTCCACTGGTACAGCGACGGCGACGGCGGCCACTGGCGGCGGCTGCGCCAGGAGGCACCGGCCCTGGCCAGGGCGGGCATCACCGCCCTGTGGCTGCCGCCGGCGGGCAAGGGGGGGAGTGTGTGGGACGTGGGCTACGGCACTTACGACCTGTTCGACCTGGGCGAATTCGACCAGAAGGGCACGGTGCGCACCAAGTACGGCACCAAGCAGGAGTATCTGGAGGCGATCGAGGCCTGCCACGCCGCCGGGATGCAGGTATACGCCGATGTGGTGTTCAACCACAAGATGAATGCCGACGAGCAGGAGCAGTACCGGGCCACGCCCTGCGACCCCTACGACCGCAACCGGCCCCTGGGGGAGGAGCGGCTGATCAGCGCCTGGACCCGCTTCCGTTTCGACGGCCGCGGCGATCGCTATTCGTCGATGCAGTGGCACTGGACTCACTTCGACGCCGTGGATCACAACACGCTCGATCCGGGATTCAAGGCTGTCTGGCGCACCCAGGGGGCCAGCTTCGAGGGCAACGTCGATCTGGAGAAGGGCAATTACGACTACCTGATGGGCAGCGATCTCAACGTGAACCATCCGGAGGTGCGCGGTGAGCTCAAGCACTGGGGCCGCTGGAGCCTCGACCATGTGGGGGCGGACGGCTTCCGCCTCGATGCGATCAAGCACATCGCCAGCGATTTCTTCCTCGACTGGATCAGCGACCTGGAGCACCATGCCCAGCGTGATCTGTTCGTGGTGGGCGAGTACTGGACCTACAACATCGCGAGCCTGCACTGGTACGCGGCCAACACCGGCGGCCACATGAGCCTGTTCGATGCGCCGCTGCACCTGAACTTCCACCAGGCCAGCCGCAGCCGGGGCCACTACGACATGCGCCGGCTGCTCGATGGCACCCTGATGCAGCAGCTGCCGCTGCTGGCGGTGACCCTGGTGGACAACCACGACACCCAGCCGCTGCAGGCCCTGGAATCGGTGGTGGAGGCCTGGTTCAAACCCCTCGCCTACGCCGTGATCCTGCTGCGCGACCAGGGCTATCCCTGCATCTTCCATGCCGATTACTACGGCGCCGACTACACCGACAGCAAGAACGGCCAGGACTACCGGATCGTGCTGCCCAGCCACCGCTTCCTGATCGACCGCTTCCTGCTGGCCCGCGGCCACTGCGCCTACGGGCCGCAATACGACTACCTCGACCACGTCAATACGATCGGCTGGACCCGCCTTGGCACCCCCGGACACCCCAGGGCCCTGGCGGTGCTGATGAGCGACGGGCCCGCCGGCCACAAGTGGATGGAGGTGGGCAAGCGCCACACCAGCTTCCGCGACCTGACCGGCCACATCGAGGCGCCGATCACCACCAACGGCGACGGCTGGGCGGAATGGCACTGCCCGGGGGGCTCGGTGTCGGTGTGGGTGGAGGAAGCGGCCCTGGCGGAGATGGGGGTGACCCTCTGAAGAAGGGTGAAGATTCCCCAGCCCTGTGACGGCAGATCACGTCCTGTTCCGGCGGCTTGAATTCACCGGCTGATGCGCGGAGAGTGATCGCCGCAGCGAGGACACCGCGATGGTTCAGGTTCGCTATGGCGGCAAAGATGCGGCCCCTTACGACCTTGATGTCAGCGACAATCATCTTGTGGTGCGCACCCTGAATCGCCAGGCCGTGATGCCGGAGCGGCCCTTCGAAGTGGCGACGGTCAGCGCCGAGGCGCACCGGATCCTCGCCCAGTTCGAGAGCCTCACACGCTTCCGCGAAGCGGGGGTCGAACTGCTGAGCACCCGGACCCCCCAGGCCGATGGGGCCCTGCGCGATGCCGCCCGCAGCCTGCTCAAGGCGGAGCCCGGCATCGACTTCGCCGGCCGCGTTCTGGTGGATGCCCACGGCCGGCCCGTGGTCTACACGGAGAATCTGTTCGTCAAGTTCGACGACGACGCCGAGCCCGAGGCCTGCGAGGGCGTGCTGCAGCGCCTCGGCCTCGCCATCAAGCGGGGCCTCAGCTATGCCCGCCACGCCTACTTCGTGGCCGCTCCGGAGAACAGCGGGCTGGCGGTGTTCACGATCGCCGAGACCCTGCTGGGCGAGGAGAGCGTCGCCCTGTGCCATCCGGAGCTGGTGAGCCCCAGCCGCCAGCGCCGCCAGGCCTTCCCGTCCGAGTGGCACCTGAAAGCCACCGCCGTCAACGGCCGGCTCGTCGATGCCCATGCCGAGGTGGAGGCGGCCTGGCCCCTCAGCGACGGCACCGGGGCGATCATCGCCGTGGTGGACGACGGCTTCGACCTCGACCACGAGGAATTCCGCTCCTCCGGCAAGATCGTCGCCCCGCGGGATGTGACCCGCCAGAGCGGCGACCCCCGACCCGGCCGCGGCGAGGACCACGGCACCGCCTGTGCCGGGGTGGCCTGCGCCAACGGCCAGTTCGGCGCCACGGGGGTGGCCCCCGGCGCCCGGCTGATCCCCATCCGGCTGGCCTCCGGCCTGGGCTCCCAGGCGGAGGCGGAGGCGTTCGTGTGGGCGGCCCGCAACGGCGCCGACGTGATCTCCTGCAGCTGGGGACCACCGGACGGGGCCTGGTGGGACCCGAACGACCCGGCCCACCGCCAGGTGGTGCCCCTGCCGGATTCCACCCGGCTGGCGATCGACTTCGCCACCACCCAGGGCCGCGGCGGCAAGGGCTGCGTGGTCCTGTTCGCGGCCGGCAACGGCAACGAGAGCGTCGACAACGACGGCTATGCCAGCTACGCCAGGGTGATCGCCGTGGCGGCCTGCAACGACCAGTCCAAACGCAGCGCCTACAGCGACTTCGGCCGGGCCGTGTGGTGCAGCTTCCCCAGCAGCGACGGCCGCCCCTCCCTGACCCCCGGCATCTGGACCACCGACCGCGCCGGGGTGGCGGGCTACAACCAGGGCAGCCCCCAGAAGGGGGACCCGGCGGGGCACTACACCAATTCCTTCGGCGGCACCTCCAGCGCCTGCCCCGGCGTGGCCGGGGTGGCCGCCCTGGTGCTGGCCCGCAATCCGGCCCTGCGCTGGGACCAGGTGCGGGAGATCCTGCGGCAGGCCTGTGTGCGCATCGACCCCACCGGCGGCAACTACGACGCCGGCGGCCGCAGCCCCTTCTACGGCTACGGGCGCGTGAGCGCCCGCAAGGCGGTGGAGCTGGCCCGCCCGCCCCAGCCGGCGGCGGCCCTGGTGTTCCAGGCCGTGCAGGACGTGCCCATCAACGACTTCCAGACCGCCACGCTCACCCTGCCGGTGGCCGCCCCGGGCCCGCTGCAGTCGATCCGGGTGGCGGTGGATCTCGACCACACCTACATCGGCGATCTGGTGGTGCGGCTGCAGCCGCCGGCTGCCCTCGGGGCCGCCCCCGTGCTGCTGCACGACCGCTCCGGCGGCGGCACCGACAACCTCAAGGTCACCTACGACGCCATCAACGCCCCCGCCCTGGCGGACCTCAAGGGCAAGGACCCCAGCGGCACCTGGACCCTGGAGGTGTCCGACACCGCCCGGGCCGACCGGGGCACCCTGCGCAGCCTGCGGCTGGAGATGGGCTTCTGAAGCCTGGTGCCCCCAACCCATCGCGCGATGCGATCGGTGCAGAGACGGGACGGGCTGTTGGCGACCCAAGGCGGAACGTTTGCCGCAGAATCGGTCCATTCCCTGAATGGTGCGGTCCCGGTGGAGCCCACGATCTCCGTGGTCATCGTCTCGGATTTCGAGCTCAGCGATCAGAAGACCTGGCACGACGAAATCGAAGTGCTGAAGGCCTTCGCCGCTCAGGACTTCGACGAGCCGTTCGAGTTGATCGTTATGGAGAACCCCCGGTTCGCCGACGCCGTGCCCGAGATCCTCGAAAGGATCGCCCCGCAGACGCGGGTGGTCTTCACCGACCAGACCCAGTCGGCCAGGCTGAAGGACGACGGCGTCCGCCAGTGCCGCGGCGATCTGGTCGCGGTGATCGAGGCCGACTGCCTGCCCAATCCCGCCTGGCTGCGAACCCTGGTGGGCGTGCTGCGCGAACACCCTGAGGTGGATGTGGTCAGCGGGCGGACCTGGTACGGCGACCAGACCCCCTACCGCCGCTGCCTCAATCTGCTGCATCGCGCCTTCGACGACTACGGCCGACCGTCACCCTCCAGCTTCATCTCCAACAACGGTGCCCTGTATCGCCGTGCGGTCCTGGAGGCCTTTCCCTACCCGGAGGCGATCACGCCCTTTCTCTCCGCGCGCCTGCGCAATCGCCGCCTGCTCGAGGCCGGCCACACCGTCTTCTTCCATCCGGAGGCCCGCATGCTGCACGCCATCGGTGGGCTGCCGTTCCTGTTCGACGTGCACCGGAACGTCGGCTATTCCGACATCATGCAGGCCCCCCGGGGGCCGACCATCGGCTCGATCCTGCCGGTGCTGCTGCAGCGCACGAAGCGGGAAACCCGCGACCTGCGCCGGCTCGGAGACAGCTATCTGAAGGGGTTCGACCGGCTGCTGCTGCCGCTGTTCCAGCTGGTCGGGCGCTGCTTCGAGACGGTCGGCATGGTGGACGCCCTGCTGCGGAGGCCTTCGATCCCGCACTCGGCCTACCGCTGAGGCCCGCCATGGCTCAGAACTTGCCGGTGAGGGCCCGGGTGGTGCGCATCAGGCCGGCGGTGGTCTCGGGGAGGTAGGGGCCCTTGAGCATCTGACCGCCGATGCGCAGGCTGATCCCGGCCAGCACCATGTCGATGGCGGCCACGGCCGCCGCGGCCTGCAGCCAACTGAGGCTGAACGCTTCGCGGATCCAGAGCAGCAGCACCAGTTCGGCCGCCACCAGCGCCAGGGTCATCAGGGTGAGGCCCAGGCCCAGCATCACCCCGCCGCCCACCAGGCGCCGCTTTTCCCTGTCGGCCTCCTGCAGGGCGATGCGGACGTGCAGGTCCATCACCGAGCTGATCAGAGCCGTGACCCGGCTGAAGTTCGGACCGGTCATGCCGAACGCCGGCCCGACGACAGCAGCAGGCCCACCAGCAGCCCCACGCCGGCGGCGATGCCCAGGGCCATCAGGGGCCGCTCCCGCACCGGCTTCTCGATCCGGGGCCGCAGGGTGGTGTTCAGCTCATCGAGCAGATGCTCCAGCTGCTCCTCCAGGGGCCGCAGCGAATCCACCACATGGCCCGCCTGCTCGCCGGTGACGTTGACCAGATCCAGCAGTTGCTGCTTGACGCCGGCGGTGGTGAGCCCGCTCTGGCGGCTGATCACCTCCACCACGTGGTCGAAGCTGCCCCGGGTGGCCTCCAGGGTGTGGCGGGCCACCTCGGGCCACTCCTTCTGAATGCTGGGCAGCAGGCTCTCGAAGCGTTCCCGGAACTGGTTCTGCACCTGCTGGGCCTCGCCGCTGCCGGCGGGCTCCGGGGCCGGGGCCGGGGCCGCCGGGGACTCGACAGGGGTGGTGTCCGTTTCCATGGGGCGCTCCGTGCGACGGCTGCACGGCATCACCGTAGGAAGGAGGGCTTGTGATCGTCAGCACCTCGGTTAAATTCGTGCTGCTCGGCGCACGGGCCTGTTGGTTCACATCAATCAGGTCGAGCTCACCCACTTCAAGTCCTTCGGCGGGTCGATGACCATCCCGCTGGAGGAAGGATTCACCGTGGTGACGGGCCCGAACGGCTCCGGCAAGAGCAACATCCTCGATGCGGTGCTGTTCTGCCTCGGACTGGCCACCAGCCGCGGCATGCGGGCCGAGCGTCTCCCCGACCTGATCAACAGTGCCGTGCTGCGCGAGGGCAAGGCCGCCGAGACCAGCGTCACCGTCCGCTTCGACCTGGGCGACTGGCAGCCGGACAGCGCCGAGGAGGGGCTGGACGTCCCCGAACAGGGCCCCTGGCTGCAGCGGGGCCAGCGGGAGTGGAGCGTCACCCGGCGGCTGCGGGTGGCCCCCGGCGGCACCTACAGCAGCAGCTTCAGCGCCGATGGGGTGCCCTGCAACCTGCAGCAGCTGCAGACCCAGCTGCGGCGCCTGCGTGTCGATCCGGAGGGCAGCAACGTCGTCATGCAGGGCGACGTCACCCGCATCGTCTCGATGAGCGCCCGCGACCGGCGCGGCATCATCGATGAGCTGGCCGGCGTGGCCCTGTTCGACTCCCGCATCGAGCAGAGCCGGTCCAAGCTCGATGAGGTGGTGGAACGGCAGGAGCGCTGCCGCATCGTCGAACAGGAACTGCTGACGGCGCGCCAGAAGCTCGAACGCGACTGCGCCAAGGCGCGCACCTACCAGGAGCTGCGCGAGCGCCTGCACCAGGGGCGCCTGCAGGAGCAGGTGCTGGCCTGGGAGGAGGCCCGCGCCCACGGCCTGGCCCTCGCCAGCCGCCTCGAGCGCCTCGACCGCCAGCAGGAGCAGGAGCGGGAGGCGATCGTGGCCGGCGAAGCCGAGGTGGTCGCCGCCACCGCCGCCCTCGAGCAGCTGCAGGCGGAGGTGAAGACCCTGGGCGAAGACCAGCTGCTGGCGGTGCAGGCCGAACTGGCCGGTCTGGAAACCAGCGGCCGTGAGCTGGCCCGCCAGGCGGAGCTGCACGGCCAGCAGGCCGAGGAGCTGCAGCGTCGCCGCCAGCAGCTGCAGCAGAAC
>NZ_JAYGHZ010000322.1:0-7319 GCF_034931285.1 Synechococcus sp. BA-120 BA3 | reverse complement strand
CGTGCCGGTGGCCCGCCGCATGCTCAGCGGTGGCGCGCCCCTCGGCGCCGGCCTCGGCTTCCTGTTCGCCGCCCCCGTGCTCAACCCGATCGTGATCGCCAGCACCTGGGCCGCCTTCCCCGACCAGCCCTGGCTGCTGCTGGCCCGCCCCCTCGGCGCCGTGGTGGTGGCCGTGGGCCTGGCCCTGCTCGCCACCGCCGGTCTCTGGCAGCGCCAGCGCCAGCAAGCCGGCCGCGACCTGGCCCCCTTCACGGTGGTGGCCCGCGAGGGATCCCTGCCCGGGGTGATCACCGCCAGCGGCGAGCTGGATGCCGTCAAGCGGGTGAATGTCAGTCCCAAGCGGCAGGGGGTGCTGCTGGAGCTGATGGTCGATGAGGGCGACAGCGTGCGCCGGGGCCAACCCCTGGCCCTGATGGATGACGGCGACCTGCGCGACCGGCTGATGGAATTGCAGGCCAACCTGCAGTCGGCGGAGTCGGAGCAGCGCCGCAGCGACAGCGAACTGCGCCGCAACGAACCCCTGTTCCGCCAGGGGGCGATCAGCCTCGACACCATGAATCGCTTCCGTTCGGAGGCGGAGGTGCGGCGCCTGGCCACCGCCGCCGCCCGGCAACGGCTGCGGCAGCGGATGGTGGAGAAGGACGAGCTGATCGTGCGGGCCCCCTTCGATGGGGTGATCAGCCAGCGCTACGCCGAACCGGGCGCCTTCGTCACCCCCACCACCACCGCGTCGGCCACCGCCGGCGCCACCAGCTCCTCGATCGTGGAGCTCTCCGAAGGGCTCGAGGTGGTCGCCAAGGTGCCCGAGAGCGACATCGGCCGGCTGCGGGTGGGCCTGCCCGCCAGCGTGCGCGTCGATGCCTTCCCCGACCGTCGCTTCCAGGCCAGGGTGCGCCAGATCGCCCCGAGGGCGGTGAAGACCAACAACGTCACCTCCTTCGAGGTGAAGCTGCAGCTGACCGATCCGGCCCCGGAACTGCGCATCGGCATGACCGCCGATATCGACTTCCAGACCGGCACCCTGCAGGCCAGGACCGTGGTGCCCACCGTCGCCATCGTCACGGAGGACGGCCGGCCGGGGGTGCTGCTGGTGGGCAAGGGACAGGAACCCACCTTCCAGCCTGTGGAGCTGGGGTCCAGCAGCGGCAAGGACACCCAGATCCTCTCGGGCCTGGAGAGCGGCACCCGGGTGTTCATCGACCTGCCCCCCTGGGCCAAGAAGCGCCCCTAGGCGACAGCCAGGCTGAGGTAGCGGCGTGCTGCCTCAACGATCCGGCCGCTGGCCGCGCCGTCACCGAAGGGGTTGTGGGCGTGGGCCATGGCCCCGTAGGCCTCCGGGTCCTCCAGGAGCCGACTGGCTTCGCTGAGGATGGCGTCGCTGTCGGTGCCGATCAGCTTGGCCGTACCCGCCGCCACCGCTTCGGGTCGCTCGGTGGTGCGGCGCAGCACCAGCACGGGCTTGCCCAGGGCCGGGGCCTCCTCCTGCAGACCACCCGAATCGGTGAGCAGCAGCGTGCAGCCGCGCATGGCCGCCACCAGCCGGTCGTAGTCGAGGGGTTCGATCAGGAAGGCGCGGGGATGGGAGCCGAGCAGGGCCTGCAGGGGCTCCCGCACCGTGGGATTGCGGTGCAGCGGCAGCAGCAGGGCGGTGTCGGGGAAGCGCTCGAGCAGGGCGAGGAAGCCGCGGCCGATGTCCTGGAGGCGCTCGCCCCAGTTCTCGCGGCGGTGCACGGTGGCCAGCAGCACCCGCTGCTTCTGCCAGTCGAGGCCGGGCAGGTCCCAGTCGGGGGCCGTGGTGGCCATCAGAAGCAGGGCATCGATCACCGTGTTGCCGGTGGTGAGGATCTCGCCCACCACCCCCGAGGCCCGCAGGTTCGCCGCCGACTGGGTCGTGGGGGCGAAGTGGAGGCGGGCCAGCTGGGAGATCAGGCGGCGGTTGGCCTCCTCGGGGAAGGGGTCGAGGAGGTCGTCGGTGCGCAGGCCGGCCTCCACATGGCCGACGGGGATCTGCTCGTAGAAGGCGGCCAGGGCGCTGGCGAAGGCGGTGGTGGTGTCGCCCTGGACGAGGACGAGATCGGGACGGTGCTCCTCAAACTCCTGCTTCAGTCCCTGCAGGGCCGCGCAGGTGACGTGGGTGAGGGTCTGCTTCGGAGCCATCAGGGCCAGGTCATGGTCGGCGGTGAGGCCGAACAGGTGCATCACCTGGGTGACCATCTCGCGGTGCTGTCCGGTGAGGACGACGCGGGTGCGGAAGTCCTGCGACCGCTGGAAGGCCAGGATCACCGGAGCCAGCTTGATGGCCTCGGGGCGCGTGCCCAGAACGATGCTGACCAGAGGCTGTGGGGACACGGGCCGACGCGGTTCAGACGATCCTAGGCAGCCCTTGTCGACGCTCCCCCGCCAGCCGGGGGGCCGGTCGCCGACGCGATCGACAGAAGCGAATCCGCCCCTAGGATCTCCCGAAGCCACAGCGCCTTCGGCGTATCAGCAGCAGTCGACCGACAGATTCCGCCACGCCTTCGACCAACACCTTCGACCAACGTCTTCGTTCAGCGCTTTCGATCAGCGGGGCCGCCCCGCGCTCCAGCCGCGTTCCTCCATGCCCCAGGCCCCACCGCCGCCGCCCCCTGTGAGCCTCCAGAGCGGAGCTCCCTTTGCTGCCCAGGGCACGCCGATGTCGGCCGATGGTGGATCCCCGCCGACCCTCGAGCAGATCGTTCGGGTGGCCTTCGAACGCAACTTCTCCGACATCCACCTCGGCGTCGGTGAGGAGCCCCGCTTCCGCAGTCGGGGCGACATGATCCTGGCCGGTCTGGGCGTGACCGATGGCAACACCTTCCGCGACTGGCTGCGGGAGATCCTCGAGCCCGCCCAGATTGATCGTTTCTTCCAGCAGAAGGAATACGACGGCTCCTACGCCTTCGGTTTCGTGCGGGTGCGGATCAACCTGCTGGAATCCCTGCAGGGTCCGGCGATGGTCCTGCGGCTGATTCCCCAGGCCATTCCCACCATCGACGAGCTCAACCTGCCGCCGGTGCTCAAGGATCTGGCCCAGCGTCCCAAGGGCATGCTGTTGGTCACCGGGCCGACGGGGTCCGGCAAGAGCACCACCCTGGCCGCGGTGATCGACCACATCAACCGCACGATGAAGCGCCACATCCTCACCATCGAGGATCCGGTCGAATTCGTGCACCAGAGCCGCCAGTCCCTGATTCGCCAGCGGGAACTGGGCAGCCACACCCGCCACTTCAAGACGGCCCTCCGCGCCGCGCTCCGGGAGGATCCCGACGTGATCCTGGTGGGGGAGATCCGCGACCAGGACACCCTCACCACGGCGATCGAAGCGTCCCAGACCGGGCACCTGCTGCTGGGCACGCTGCACACCAACTCGGCGGTGCGCTCAGTCGAGCGGATGCTGGGCATGTACCCCCCCGACGAACAGGAGATCGTGCGGCGCTCCGTGGCCGATTCGCTGCTGGGGGTGATCTCCCAGGGCCTGATCAAGACGGTGGATGGCAAAAGGGCGTCGTACCACGACGTCTTCATCAACACCGATGCCTGCAAGGACTACATCATGCGGGCCAATCTCGATGAGATCGAAGCGATCATGGCCCGCAGCGGTTTCGACGGCATGATCACGTCCAACCAGTACCTAGCCAATCTGGTGTCCGCCGGCAAGGTGCATCCCGAAGACGCGCTCGCTGCCAGCCTCAGGCCCAGCGAACTGGCCCAGACGATGCGCGGCCGGACCTGAGCCAACAGGCAGGGATTCAGCCGCCGGCCAGCCGCACCAGCAGGAGCACCCCCAGACCGACCGACAGGCCGAGCATGGCCAGACGGCCGTTCCAGATCTCGGCCTGGGGCGTGAATCCACGCCGCCAGGCATTCAGCTCCTGCTGGGACACGGGTTCCGTGTCGCTGAGGGAAGATTCGACCTGCTCAAGGGGCAGGGGATTCGCGGGGGCCATGGGGCCGGACCTGAAGCGACTGCACCACCATAGGAGCATCAAAAGGGTGGCTGTGGCGCGTAGAGCCCGCCTGCCTGCTCCAGGGGCAGCCGGGCCGCCACCCCCAGGCTGATCCCGCTGCGTCCCCCCGCCTCGAGGCGCTCGACCGCCGCCAGGCCCACCATCGCGGCATTGTCGGTGCAGTAGGCCAGGGGCGCGACGCGCCAGGAGAGACCGCGAGCGGCGGTGGCTTCTCCCATCAGACGGCGCAGGCGCCGGTTGGCGGCCACACCCCCCACCAGCACCACCGTCTCCAGGCCCGCCTCGACGGCGCAGCGGCAGCTGCGCTCCACCAGCACCTCGGCCACCCCCTGCTCGAAGCTCGCCGCCAGATCGGCCACCGGCAGGGGAGAGCCCTCGCCGGCGAGCCGCTGCACCTGGCGCAGCACCGCTGTCTTGAGGCCGCTGAAGCTGAAGTCGTAGGGATGGAAGCCCCCCTCGGGAAGGGAGACCCTGCCCTTGGGAAAGCGGAAGCGGCCGGGGTCGCCACCTTCGGCCGCCGCCTCGATCGCGGGCCCGCCCGGATAGCCCAGCCCGAGCAGCCGGGCCACCTTGTCGAAGCACTCGCCGGCCGCATCGTCGCGGCTGCGGCCCAGGCGGGTGTAGGCCCCGGGGCCATCGACCCGGATCAGCTCGGTGTGGCCGCCGCTGACCAGCAGCACGAGGTAGGGACCCGGCGGCAGGGGATCGCCCAGGTGCACCGAGCACAGATGGCCCTCCAGGTGGTGCACCCCCAGGAAGGGCTTGCCATGCAGCCGCGCCAGGGTGCGGGCCGTGACCGACCCCACCAGCAGGGCCCCGGCCAGGCCGGGGGCGACCGTGGCGGCGACGGCATCGAGATCGGCCATGGCGACACCGCTCTCTTCCTGCACCCGGGCGATCAGGGCCGGCAGCGCCTCCACATGGCGGCGCGAGGCGATCTCCGGCACCACCCCGCCCCAGCGGGCGTGCTCCTCCATCTGGGAGGCCACGGCCCCCGCCAGCACCCGCCGACCGGCCACGATCGCCGCCGCCGACTCGTCACAACTTGTTTCGAGGGCCAGAACCGTGCGCATGCTCCCTGGGCAGCTCCCCTACTGTCCGCACGAGCCATCCTGCCCCGCGGCAGTTCCCCCGCGGCCCCTCTCCATGCGCCGTCTTCTCTCCAGTCGTTCCTTCGCCATCCGGGCCTTCGCCCTGGTGGCGTCCGTGTTCCTGCTCTTCGGCTTCGCCCCCTCGGCCCGGGCCGACATCGGCGGACTCACCCCCTGCAGCGAGACCCCCCGCTTCCAGCAGCGCGCCGCCGCTGCGACCACCGATCAGGCCAAGGCCCGCTTCGCCTATTACGGGGAGGCCCTGTGTGGCACCGATGGCCTGCCCCACCTGATCACGGACGGCCGCTGGAGCCACGCCGGAGACTTCACCATCCCGGGCCTCCTCTTCCTGTACATCGCCGGCACGATCGGCTGGGCCGGCCGTGGCTACCTGATCGCCGTCCGCGGCAGCAAGGACGCCACCATGCGTGAAATCCAGATCGATCTGCCCCTGGCGTTCAAAACCACCCTGGCCGCCGCTGTCTGGCCCCTGGCGGCCCTCAAGGAGTTCACCAGCGGAGCCATGGTGGAATCCGACTCCAAAGTGACCGTTTCCCCCCGCTGATCCCCAGAGCCATGAAGAAATTCCTCACCACCGCTCCCGTCGTGGCCGCCGTCTGGTTCACCCTGACCGCCGGCATCACGATCGAAGTGTTCCGCTTCTTCCCGGATCTGATCCTCCACCCCTGAAGTCCGGATCGGTTCGGATCAACCACCGCCAGCGGCCCTCGCAAGGGCCGCTTTTTCATGGCTGGAGCGTCAGACGGCGTCGCCCAATCCCAGCAGCCGCTCCAGTTCCTGCAGGGCCGCCTCAAGGTCGGCATTCACCAGCACGGCATCGAACTCCGCCTCGGCCGTGAGCTCCTGGCGTGCCCGTGCCAGCCGCCGCGTGATGGCCTCGTCGCTGTCGGTGCCGCGGCCGCGGATGCGGCGCTCCAGTTCCTCGAAGCTCGGCGGTGTGATCAGCACCTGAAAGGCCGCCGGGAAGGTGCGACGCACCTGGCGGGCCCCCTCCAGTTCGATCTCCAGCAGCACCGGCCGCCCCTGAGCGAGCTGGGCCTCCACCGGGGGCCGGGGGGTGCCGTAGAGGTGGCCGGCGAATTCGGCCCACTCCAGGAAGCCCCCGCCGGTCACCCGGGCCTCGAAGTCGGGGCGTGTCAGGAAGAAGTAGTGCTGTCCGTCGACCTCCCCGGGCCGGGGCGAGCGGGTGGTGGCGGAGACGGACAGCCACAGGGCGGGGTGCCGCTGCAGCAGCCGGGCCACCAGGGTCCCCTTGCCCACCCCGCTGGGGCCGGTGATCACCGTGAGCCGGCCGCTGGAGGGGGGGGAGTCCATGGATCGCTGGCGCTGGGGCGCACAGTAGGGGTCGACCGCTCTGAGGCGACAGAGGAGGCGATGGCCCCATCCCCGTCCATCCAGGCCATGGATGTGACCAGCCTGCGCGCCGTGCTGGCCGAGATGCGCCGCGGCCTGCTGCCCAGCCGTTTCGAGAAGGCCCAGCAGCCCGACGCCCATCGCCTGCAGCTGGGCCTGCGCAGCCTGCGGGGCAGCCTCTGGCTGGAGCTCAGCTGGCTGGCGGAGGCGCCGCGCCTGTTGAAGATCGAGCCGCCCCTGAAGCAGGGGGAGGGCAGCACCCTGGCCCAGCAGCTGCAGCACGGCCTGCGGGGCCTGGCCCTGGTGAGCCTGGAGCAGCAGGGCTGGGAGCGGGTGGTGGCCCTGGGCTTCGCCCCCAGGCCCGGCGAGCCGATCCGCAGGCAGCTGGTGCTCGAGCTGATGGGGCGCCACAGCAACCTGTTCCTGCTCGATGAGGACCAGCGGGTGATCGCCCTGGCCCGCCAGGTGCGCCAGGACCGCTCGCGGCTGCGGCCGATCGGCACCGGCGATCCTTACCAGCCGCCGCCGCCCATGGCAGGCGAACCGCCCCGGCTGGAGGAGGAGGTCGCCTCCTGGCGGCGGCGCCTGAGCCTCCTGCCCCAGAGCGTCGGCGAGGCCCTGATGGGCGCCTACCAGGGGGTCGGCCCGGCCCTGGCCCGCCAGCTAGCCCAGGACGGGCTGGAACGGCCGGTGCAGAGCCTGGAGCCGGAGGCGTGGCAGCGGCTCTGGCAACGCTGGCGGCTCTGGCTGGAGACGGTGGCCGAGGAGCGCTTCCAGCTGGGCTGGGGTGGCCCGAGCGACTACCGCTGCTGGGACCCCGAAGGGCCGCCGGCCGCCGACGGCGACTGGGCGAGCAACCGGGGGC
>NZ_JAYGHZ010000321.1:0-7330 GCF_034931285.1 Synechococcus sp. BA-120 BA3 | reverse complement strand
CGCCGGAGGGGGCCAGCCCCACCACCGCCACCTGGGGAGCGAAGGGCCGGGCCTCGGCCAGCGACCCCACCACCGGCACGGTCCGCGCGATGCCGGTGAGTGCCCTCAGGTCGGCGCCGGGGTGGTCCGGATCCACCACCGCCACGATCGGACCATGGCGGTAGCGGAGCATCGCCAGACCCGTCTTGCCGCTGAGGTTGTCCAGGCCCCCGTGCTGCAGCAGCACGATCGGGACGTCAGCGCCGAGCATCCAGCACCCCCAGGCCGGCGGCCGTCCCCGGCCTCAGCCGGTCCCCCTCCAGGGCGGGGCCGCTGAAGGGGTCGTCCACCAGGTTCAGGTGGCTGTCGAGGTCCGGCCAGCGCACCAGGGGCAGCAGCTGGGCGGCGGCCCCGTTGAGCAGGGCGCTGTCGGAGTAGCAGCCGAGCATCACACCGAGGCCGAGGCGCCGCGCGGCCCTGGCCATCAGCAGGGCCTCCGCCAGCCCGCCGCTCTTGAGCAGCTTGATGTTCACCCCGTCGACGTAGGGGGCAAGACGCACCAGGTCGGCCAGGTTCCAGCAGCTCTCGTCGGCCACCAGGGCGATGGGGCAGTCGAGCTCCAGGGCGGCAAACGCAGCGCAATCGGCCTCCGGATCCTCGAGGGGGGCCAGGGGCTGCTCCACCAGCGCCACGCCCTGGGCACCGAGCCAGCCGAGCATCGGCCGGGCCTGCTCCAGGCTCCAGCCGCCGTTGGCATCCACCTGCAGCTCGCCGGCCACCCCATGGCTCTGGAGGCGCCGCTCCAGCGCCTGGGCCACCGCCCGCACCAGGGCCCGGTCGTGGTCCAGGCCCTCCGGGCTGCCGAGCTTGAGCTTGATGCGGCTGGCGGGCAGCTGGCCCCACCAGCGCTCCAGCCGCTCCAGCACCGCCGCCTCGCTGCCCAGGCCCAGGGTGACGCTGGTGGGGACGATGGCGCCGCCATCGAGGCCCCAGAGCCGCCACAGCGGCTGACCCAGCCGCTGCCCCCACCAGTCATGCAGGGCCAGATCGACGGCGCAGCGGGCCGGCGGCGAGAGCGTCTCCAGCAGCGGGTCGAGGGCCTGGAACGGCTCCGGGATGGCGCTCTCGAGGGCCGGCAGGACGGCCTCCAGTTCGGCGGCCAGGTCGTCAGTGCCGTAGGCCCTGTGACCGGTGTCGAAGCCGCCGGTCTCGCCGCGGCCGGTGATGCCGTCGTGCTCGAGTTCCAGCAGCAGGTGCTCGACGGCGGCGGTGGTGCCGCGGCTGATGGCCAGGGGCACCACCTTGGTGAGAGGGAAGCGGCTCAGGCGGCAGCGCATGCCAGGAAGGAGACCGGGAGGATCACGCTGCCACAGCCGCCGGGCTGACGCCGGCAGGGCGATAGCGGAAACTGGATCCCATGACAGCCACCGTTTCCGGCCCGCAGGCCGAGCAGGCGCCGTCGGCACGGCGCGGCAGCTACTGGATCACCACCTTCGGCTGCCAGATGAACAAGGCGGATTCCGAGCGCATGGCCGGCATCCTCGAAGCCATGGGCTACAGCCCCGGCAGCGACGAGCACAGCGCCGATCTGGTGCTCTACAACACCTGCACGATCCGGGACAACGCCGAGCAGAAGGTCTACAGCTATCTGGGGCGGCAGGCCCAGCGCAAACGGGCCAACCCAGCCCTCACCCTGGTGGTGGCCGGCTGCGTGGCCCAGCAGGAGGGGGAATCCCTGCTGCGGCGGGTGCCGGAGCTGGATCTGGTCATGGGCCCCCAGCACGCCAACCGGCTCGAGGCCCTGCTCACCCGGGTGGAGAGCGGCCAGCAGGTGGTGGCCACCGACGAGCACCACATCCTTGAGGACATCACCGCCGCCCGGCGAGACAGTGCCGTCTGCGCCTGGGTGAACGTCATCTACGGCTGCAACGAGCACTGCACCTACTGCGTGGTGCCTTCCGTGCGCGGCCGGGAACAGTCGCGCCTGCCCGAGGCGATCCGCCTGGAGATGGAGGGGCTGGCGGCGCGGGGCTACCGGGAGGTCACCCTGCTTGGACAGAACATCGACGCCTACGGCCGCGACCTGCCCGGCATCACCGCCGAGGGCCGGCGGGCCCACACCCTCACCGACCTGCTGCGGGCGGTGCACGACGTGCGGGGCCTGGAGCGCATCCGCTTCGCCACCAGCCACCCCCGCTACTTCACCGACCGGCTGGTCGACGCCTGCGCCGACCTGCCCAAGGTGTGCGAGCACTTCCACATCCCCTTCCAGAGCGGTGACGACGACGTGCTGCGGGCCATGGCCCGGGGCTACACCGTGGAGCGCTACCGGCGGATCATCGATCGCATCCGCCAGCGCCTCCCCGACGCGGCCATCAGCGCCGACGTGATCGTGGCCTTCCCCGGGGAGACCGACGCCCAGTTCCGCCGCACCCTGGCGCTGATCGAATCGATCGGCTTCGACCAGGTCAACACCGCCGCCTACTCGCCGCGGCCCGGCACCCCGGCGGCCGACTGGCCCGACCAGCTGCCGGAGGCGGTGAAGGTGGAACGGCTCCAGGAGCTCAACGCCCTTGTGGAGAGGGTGGCCGCGGAGCGCAGCGCCCGCTACCTGGGGCGGCGGGAGCAGGTGCTGGCCGAGGGGGTCAACCCCCGCGACCCGGAGCAGCTGATGGGCCGCACCCGCACCAACCGCCTCACCTTCTTCGCCGCCGACCCCGGCGATGGCCGCCCCTTCGCCCCCGGGGACCTGGTCGACGTGCTGATCGAGACCGTTCGGCCGTTCAGCCTCAGCGGCCGGCCCCTGGGCCGGAGCGGGATCGGCTGATACGTTTGGCCCTCTTTCCTGCGCCGATGGCCCCCTCCCCCACCCGCGTCGGCCTGGTGTTCGGGGGAGCCTCCGGCGAACATGCCGTCTCGATCCGCTCGGCCCAGACCGTGCTGCGGGGACTGCGCAGCGGTGCCAATGCCGAGCGCTACCGGGTCAGCAGCTTCTACATCGATCGCGGCGGCCGCTGGTGGCCCGACGCCGTGGCCGCGGCGGTGCTGGAGCGGGGCCTGCCGGCCGAACCGGCGGATCTGCCGGGATCGGCGGAGCCGGGGGGCTTCCGGGGCTTCCCCGACGGCGCCCTGGAGGTGGCGGTGTGGTTCCCGGTGCTCCATGGCCCTAACGGAGAGGACGGCACGATCCAGGGACTGTTCACCCTGATGGGGGTGCCCTACGTGGGCTCCGGGGTGCTGGGATCGGCGCTGGGCATGGACAAGCAGGCCATGAAGGCCGCCTTCGCCGCCGCCGGCCTGCCCCAGGTGCCCTACGCCTGCGTGGCGGCCCACGAGCTGACCACCGCCGGCGGAACGGAGGCCCTGCTGGAGCGGCTGGAGAGCAGCCTCGGCTACCCCTGCTTCGTCAAGCCGGCCAACATGGGCTCCTCGGTGGGCATCAGCAAGGCCGGCGACCGGGCCGGCCTGCTCGAGGGCCTGGAGCTGGCCGCGGGCCTCGATCGGCGCCTGGTGGTGGAGCAGGGCGTCAAGGCCCGGGAGCTCGAGTGCGCCGTGCTGCGGCGCCCCGGGGGCCCGGGCGACGGCTTCAGCGCCTCGGTGCTGGGGGAGATCCGCTTCGACGCCGACTGGTACGACTACGAGACCAAGTACAGCGAAGGCCATAGCCACACCGTCATCCCCGCGCCCGTCAGCGACGCGGTGAGCGAGCGGGCCAGGGCCATGGCGCTGGCCGCCTGCCGGGCGGTGGACGCCGGGGGGCTGGCCCGGGTCGACTTCTTCTACGACGAAGCCACCGGCAACCTCTGGCTCAACGAGATCAACACCCTGCCGGGGTTCACCAGCCAGAGCATGTACCCCATGCTGTGGGAGGCCAGCGGATGTCCACTCCCCGACCTGGTGCACCAATTGGTGCTGGGCGCGGGAGGATCGGAGCTTCGGATGAACGTGGAAGGAACGGCGCCATGATCCATGGCCTGCTGTGGTTGCCCCTGCTGGGCGCCTTCGTGCTCCTGGTGGCCCTCGGCTGGGTCGAGCGGCGGCGCCAGCAGCAGTTCCGCAACTGGGCCAGCGGCGCCGAACTGGCCAAGCTGGATGGCTGCGGGGCCGCCCGCCTCGTCAACGGGGAACTGACCTGGAGCCGGTTCGTGGCCGGCAGCTTCCAGCCGGTGGGCAGCTTCACGATCAAGCAGCTGGAGATGGTGGAGCTGCTCTCCCTCAGCTCCGGGGAGGCCCCCCTGACCGAGGAGAGCGAGGGTGCCTGCCGCCTGCGGCTGGTGGGGGGCGGCCAGCAGGCGGAGCTCCCCTTCGCCGATGCCCGCCGGGCCCGCACCTGGATGGACGAACTCATGGCCCGCTCCCGCTGCGAGCTGTGAAGCAGGTCCCCTCGTCGCAGGGAGGTCCCCCGTCGCCGGGAGCGCCGTTGCCGCCAGGGGTCCTGCGCCGCAAGGAACTGCGCCGTCAGCGCCGCAGCGAGCGGCTGCGCCAGCTCTGGCGGATCCTGGTCTTCAGCGGCATGTCCGTCGGCCTGGGCTACCTGCTGCTGCGGCAGGGCTGGACCCTGCGGGAGCCGAACCAGGTGGAGGTGCTCGGCAGCGCCGTGGTCAGCCGCGACCAGGTGATCGCGGCGGCGGGCCTGCGCTTCCCCCAGCCCCTGATGGCCCTGCAGCCCCGCCTGGTGGCCAGCGACCTGATGGGGGCCCTGCCGGTGGAGCAGGTCAAGGTGAGCCGGCTGATGCTGCCGCCGCGGCTGCGGGTGGAGCTGAAGGACCGGGAGGCGGTGGCCCGGGCGGTGCGGCGCACGGACCGCGGCCCGGAGATGGGCTTCGTCGACGGCCTCGGCAACTGGATCAGCATCCGCCAGCACATGGGCATCCGCAGCCAGGGGGACCTCTCCCTGCTGGTCGTCGGCTGGAACGCCCGCCACCGGTCGGCGCTGGCCCAGGTGCTGAAGGAGCGGGACGTGCTCGGGCCGGGCCTGCGGGAGATCCGCTTCGAGCCGGACGGCAGCCTCTGGCTCAGCACCGCCCAGCTGGGCCGGGTGCGCCTGGGCCCCCCGGACGCCCGGCTGGCCCGGCGGCTGGAGGTGGTCGCCCACCTCAGCCGCACCCTGCCGGCCACCATGAAGGGGGCCCCTCCCCAGCTGATCGATCTGACCGATCCGGAGCAGCCGGAACTGAGCCTGGGCAGCCGGGGGGGCAGCGGTTCAGTGGCCAGGCCCTCGCCGCCCCCTCGCCCCGGGCCCGCCGCCACATCGCCCCGTCCGGCTCCCGCCGGCACCCAGTGAGGCCTGCGGTGAGGGCTGCACTGGCGTGGCGGCCAGCCAGACAATCCTCACAGGCCGTTGCGCCCTGCTGAGATTCGGTCCAATGTGATCTATCGGCAACTCTGGCTGAGCTGGCCACCGACATAATGCAGCCGCAGAACAACGGCCACGCCTCCCCTCCCGCGATGTCGCGCGATCAGGACCGCCTTCACCACGTCGATCTTTCGTCCCCGCAGGAGCCCCACGCGATGAGCCAGACCTCGCCCAGCAGCAATGGGATCGTCCCGAGCCAATCGGCCCGGATCGAGGTGATCGGCGTGGGGGGAGGCGGCAGCAACGCGGTCAACCGGATGATTGCCACCGACCTCAACGGGGTGGGCTACCGGGTGCTCAACACGGACGCCCAGGCCCTGCTGCAGTCGGCCGCGGGTCAGCGCATCCAGCTGGGCCAGAAACTCACCCGGGGCCTGGGGGCCGGCGGCAACCCGGTGATCGGCCAGAAGGCGGCCGAGGAATCCCGGGCCGACCTGCAGCAGTCCCTGGAAGGCGCCGACCTCGTCTTCATCGCCGCCGGCATGGGCGGCGGCACCGGCACCGGCGCGGCGCCGATCGTGGCCGAGGTGGCCAAGGAGTGCGGCGCCCTCACCGTGGGCATCGTCACCAAGCCGTTCGGCTTTGAGGGCCGCAAGCGGCTGCGGCAGGCGGAGGAGGGCATCGCCCGCCTGGCCGAGCATGTCGACACCCTGATCATCATTCCCAACGACCGCCTGCGGGACGCCATCGCCGGGGCCCCCCTGCAGGAGGCCTTCCGCGCCGCCGACGACGTGCTGCGCATGGGGGTCAAGGGCATCACCGACATCATCACCAGGCCGGGCCTGGTGAACGTCGACTTCGCCGACATCCGCTCGGTGATGGCCGACGCCGGCACCGCCCTGCTGGGCATCGGCGTGGGCTCCGGCCGTTCCCGGGCCATCGAGGCGGCCCAGGCCGCCATGAGCAGCCCGCTGCTCGAGTCGGCCCGCATCGACGGGGCCAACGGCTGCGTCATCAACATCAGCGGCGGCAAGGACATGACCCTGGAGGACATGACCACCGCCTCGGAGGTGATCTACGACGTGGTCGATCCCGACGCCAACATCATCGTGGGCGCCGTGGTGGACGAATCGCTGGAGGGGGAGATCCACGTCACGGTGATCGCCACCGGCTTCCAGAGCGGCGGCCACTACCGGCCGGAGCGACCCGCCGCCAGCTTCGCCGACACCCTCACCCACACGCCGGAGGAGCGGGGGGCCATGATCCCTCCCTTCCTCATCAACCGCCAGAACCGGGTCGACTGACTCCCGGTTGGAAAAGGGTGACCCGGAGTCCACGCCTGCCCTGAGCATCCCGTGTGGCTGCTCCCTTCCGGTCCTGACCAGATTTGGGCGTCAGAGCCGCGTGGGTCCGAGTCGGGTGGATGCTAGCAATGCCCCCTGCGACCCCCCGTGCCGTGCCCCTGCGACCCGCTGATCTGACACGGCGCAAGCAGGCGGGCCTGCCGATCACCGTGCTCACCGCCTGGGATGCCCTCTCCGCCGCCGTGGTGGCCGGCGCCGGGGTGGATGCGGTGCTGGTGGGCGACTCCCTGGCGATGGTGGTGCTCGGCCACGCCACCACCCTGCCGGTGACCCTGGAGGAGATGCTCCACCACTGCCGCGCTGCCGGCCGGGGTCTGGCGGCGGCGGCCCCCCAGGATCCGCCGCTGCTGATCTGCGACCTCCCCTTCCTCAGCTACCAGTGCGGCGCCGATGCGGCCGTGGCGGCGGCGGGCCGGGTGCTGAAGGAGACCCCCGCCGTGGCGGTCAAGCTGGAGGGCGCCGAACCCGAGACCCTGGCCGTGATCGACCGGATGGTGCGCAGCGGCATTCCGGTCATGGGCCACCTGGGGCTGACGCCCCAGTCGGTGCATCAGCTGGGCTACCGGCGCCAGGCCGGCGATCCGGTCAGCCAGGAGCGGCTGCGGCGGCGGGCCCGAGCCCTGCAGGAGGCCGGCTGCTTCGCCCTGGTGCTGGAGCATGTGCCGGCGGAGCTGGCCGCGGAGCTGAGCGC